>JANXXA010000158.1 GCA_025350885.1 Phenylobacterium sp. | reverse complement strand
ATCACCGCGCGGGCCTGTTTGCCGGAGCCTGCATGGCTCTGCTTGATGTCCAGCACCTCGCCGGTCCTGCCCTTCCAATAGGCGGCGAACGCGGCGTTGATCTCCTTGTAGAGCTCGCGCGTCGGGTCGTAGCTGACGTTGAGCAGGGTGATCGGCCGGGCCTGCGCCTGAGCCGCGCCGGTAAGCAGCAGGGGCGCGGCCGCTGCACTGACCCCCAGGGCCGCTCCCGTGGCCACCAGTCCGCGGCGGGTAATCTTGGCATGGCTCATCTTGCGGCTCCCGAAGGGCTTTTGTCAGAACGCGAACTGCGAGCGGAGCGAAACGACGTTCACGTCTTCGCCGATGTTGGCCCCTGGCGCGTTGAGCCTGGTTACGCGGGTCCACTGATAGTCAAGCAGGAAGCGAACGACAGTGTTGGGGTACCAGTTCAGCCCCACCGTGGTGACCGTCTGCTCACCGCCGCGGACGCCACCGGCCGGGGCTGGCGCGCCCGCGACACCACTGTGATCGTTCAGATCCAGCTCACTGTAGCGGCCCGCCAGTTCCCAGGCGCCCCAGGTCGCGCGGCGCGGGTCGAAAACGCGCGCGGGCCGGATACCCGCAAAGCCGCCGTTGGCGTTGGTCCAGGCGTGATGCTCGCCGGTGATCGCCCAGGCGCCCTGCACATACCAGCCGGAGAATGACGGATCGAACGGCGAGACGGCGGGCGCGGCGGCCCTGCGGTTCACATCGACCTGGTACCACTCCGCGGCGCCATAGAGGTTTCTCCAGCTGCCGCCGACTTCGAGCCCATAGGCGGTCAGGCCGTCGGCGTTGAGCGCGCCGGTATCGACCAGCCGGATGCCACTGACCCGCAGTTCCGGACGCTCCTGCAGCCGCACTGCCCGGGTCGAGAGCGGGCCGGCTGTGGTGTCGGCGGGATCCAGGATGCCCTGGATGCTCGCGCCGAGGTGCAGGTCATAGTCAGCGCCGTGGATCGGATTGACGGCCAGCCGCGCGGCAAATCCCGACTGCTGGTCGATCTCGGGCGTGGCCGGCGAGCCGACCACCTTGCCGGACCACAATCCTGACGCGTACCAGCGCGCGCCGCGCGCCGTAGCGCCCGCCCCCGTCCGCCCGTCGCCGGTTGCAAAGCCGCGGACCATCTCGGCGATCGCCGGACGCTCCAGGAACAGCTCCTCGGTGTTGCTGGTGGCGTCCTCCAGGCCGGCCGGCGTCGCCCAGGCGCCGAGACGCAGACGGACCGGCTCTTCCAGGCCGAACGGTTTCCAGCCGGCATATTCGACATAGGCCTGATTCAAGATGGCCGCCTCGCCGCCGGATCCGCCGAATTCGCCCCACAGAGCGTAGTTCCAGTCCTTGAACGCGGTCCCGTCAAAACCCAGACGGGCGCGGCGAAAATTGGTTCCCGAACCCAAGTCGTTGGCGGCCGTGCGCGGGCGTTCCGAATAGCTGGCCGCGTCGAACTGCACGACGGAGCGCACGGCGAACTTGAAGGCTCCATCCGCGCTGGTGACGGTCGGGCGCCCGTTGCTGACCGTCACGCTGGGCTGGGCGGCGTGGGTGTCGCGGATGATCTGCGCGGCGCTGGAGGTCTGGGCTTTCAGGTCGGCGATCTGGGCTTCCAGCGCCGCGTTGCGCGTTTCCAGCGCATCCAGCCGGGCGGAAAGGGTCAGCGCCTGTTCCTGGCTGATCCCGCCGCCCTGGGTTGGCGCGGTGGCCACCGCCTGCGCCAGGGCCGCATGCGACACACCCCACCACAGGCCCGTCAGCACCGCCGTGCGAACCGTCCGCTGAAATGTCCTGGCCGCCGGCATGCCCTGTCCCTCGTGTTGAGCCAGGGTAGGCTATGCGCGCAATCCCTATCTATCGAGTGGGATTAAGCTGAATCGACGCGCAGAAATTCTAAGCGCGGATGGTCCGCGCCGCCGCTCGCCGACGCGCGGCCATGCCGATGGCGCCGGACCCCAGAAGCATCAGCGCCCAGGCGCCGGGTTCCGGCACGCCGTGGAACGGCGGCGGGGGCAAGGGGTCGTTGCCGGCTCCGAACGTCAGATCGTCGAATACGAAATGACCGGGCAGGCCGCTGAACACGATCGACCGGGCGCCGGTCACCGATCCCAGCCCGCCCGGCCCGAACCGGCAGAGCGGCGCGTTGTAGGCCGCGCAGCCTGGCGCGGTGTTGAACAGGGGCAGCGCCGTGGTCAGCGCCGTGCCCGTGCCGTTCAGGCCATCGAAGGCCTGGATGGCGGCCACCGAGCCGATCACCTGATAGCGGAAGGCGATCGCACCCGTATAGGCGGCGGTGAAGTTCAGATAGGTCGATGTCCCGCTGTCGATGCCTAGCGCGCCCTGGGACGATGTCACCGAAAGCCCGCCGGTCGAAGCGTTGGAGCAGGACCCGCCGAGCGCGTTCAGGCACACCGCCACGGCGTTGGCCGCGAAGCTGATCCCGAAGTTGGCGCCCGTGGTCGCCTGGCTCGACGTCCCGCCGTTATAGAAGTTGAGGATCCGGGCGTAGCTGGTTGACGGATAGACCGCATTCACCCGCTCAAAACCCAGCACCATGACCGTCGCGCCGGCGGCGCACGGCGCCAGAGCCAGAGCTGCGGCGAGGCTGGCGAAGGTCAATCTTCGACGCATGTTTCGATCCCCCACCCGGCATGTCTGGGCCGATCCGGCGGGAAAGCAACGACTCTCCCCTGACGCGCGAACGGCGATCCGGGGTTGACGGCCTACTCCGCCGCCAGCGCCACCCGCCGCTCGGTGAGCGCGATCTTGGCGGCCAACTCCGCCTTCGCCTGCTCGTACTCGGCCGAAAGCCGCGCCACCAGGTCGCCCGCCGTCAGCACATCCTTGACCGCACCGATCCCCTGACCGCAGCCCCAGATGTCGCGCCAAGCCTTGGCCTTGGAGTTGCCGCCGGAGCCGAAGTTCATCGCCGAGGCGTCAGACGTCGGCAGGTTCGCCGGGTCCAGCCCCGCGGCGATGATCGATGGCGTCAAGTAGTTGCCGTGCACCCCGGTGAACAGGTTGGTGTAGGTGATGTCCTCGCCGCTCGAGGCGACGATCATCGCCTGATAGGCTGGGTCGGCGTTGGCTTCCTGGGTGGCGACAAAGGCCGAGCCCACATAGGCCAGGTCCGCGCCCATCGCCTGGGCGCCCAGCACCGCGCGGCCATGGGCGATCGAGCCCGAAAGCGCGATCGGCCCGTCGAACCATTCGCGCAGCCCCTGGATCAGGGCGAACGGCGACAGGTGGCCCGCGTGGCCTCCGGCTCCGGCGGCGACCGGGATCAGGCCGTCGGCGCCCTTCTCGATAGCCTTGTGGGCGAACCGGTCGTTAATCACGTCGTGCAGCACCGTACCGCCGTAGGTGTGCACCGAGGCGTTGACGTCCTCGCGCGCGCCCAGCGAGGTGATGATGATCGGCGCCTTCCACTTGGTGGTGGCCTCGATGTCATGCTCCAGGCGGTCACTGGACTTGTGGACGATATGGTTCACCGCATAGGGGGCGGAGGGCGTTTCTGGATGGTCGCGGTCCCAGGCGGCCAGTTCCTCGGTGATCCGGTGCAGCCATTCGTCCAGCATCGAGGCCGGCCGGGCGTTCAGCGCCGGGAACGAGCCGACGATGCCGGCCTTGCACTGGGCGATCACCAGGTCCGGATTGGAGACGATGAACAGCGGCGAGCCGATCACCGGCAGACGCAGGCGATCACGCAGAACGGGCGGCAGGGCCATCAGTGGGATCCTTTAGGAACGTGTTTTTTACATTGTACGCAATAAATTACAGGTTGGGCAAGGCCGGTGCGGATCAGACCGCCAGGATCCGCTCAATCAGCCAGAAGGCCGCGAACCCGCCGATGACATAGGCCGGCGCGAGCCGGGCGAAATCCGTGAAATCGAAACTGAGTCGCCTGCCGATGGCGCGCAGGCCGGTGATCGCCGCCAGCGCCGCGCCTATAAACAGCAGCTGACCGATCTCTACGCCGACATTGAACAGCAGCAGCGCGATCAGCTCCGCGCCTCTTGGCAGACCGGCTTCGGTCAACGCCCCGGCGAAGGCCAGGCCGTGCATCAGACCGAAGCTGAAGGCGATCAGCCAGGGATGGCGGCGCGTCAGGGTCTGTGGCCGGCCGGGCGCCGGGACCAGTTCACACGCCACGAAGACGATGCTCAGCGCCACCAGCGCCTCGATGATCGCCGAGGGAAGCCGCACGAAGCCCAGCGCCGCCAGCGCCAGGGTGAGGCTGTGGGCCACGGTGAACGCCGAGACCGCCTT
>JANXXA010000261.1 GCA_025350885.1 Phenylobacterium sp. | reverse complement strand
GCAAGCCGATAGCGATGCCGTCTATCGGTGGAACACGAAGAAAGGGGCACACCATTTCTGTAGCGCGTGTGGGTGCAGTCTCTACACCGATACCCCGGCGTTCGAACCGGATGGTAACTGGGACGGCGAGACGCGACGCATCGCGGTAAACGCCCGGCTGCTCGACAATTTCGAGGCGGCGGACTGGCCGGTGACGGTGATCGACGGGAAAAACCTGTGGTGAGGCGTTGCCGGTCGCTGCGAGTTTGCCTGACCTCGGATTTGACCCAACGGATCGCTTGGTCTGCCTAAGCGACAGGACCGACGGGGCGATCCGCCTGGAACGCTCGCCACACCCGATACCGGCGATTTGCCATATCACTTTCGTTAAAGTAGAGTAACGTCAGTCTCTCGGGAGGGCGAACGATGGGCGCACTACGACGGCTTCTCAGCCAACTGGCGGTCCTGGCCAGCCTGGGCCTCTGCGCCTGCAACAATCCCGGCGTCACCGTGCTGCACGATCCGCTCTACCGGGCCAGCCCCCACGTCTCGACCATCACCGCTACCGGCGTGGACTCCAAGGACGGCATCGATTCCGTCAGCATCACGGTCACCATCGGCACGCTCACCGCCTGCAACAACGGCGGTTTCACGCCCAGCCTCATCCCCTGCCGCACCGCCGCCTTCCAGTTCGGGCGCGAGTGCATCTTCTCCCATGAGAAGGGTCCCGCGGTCTGCCGGTTCCCGCTGCGGCTCGGCGACCGCAGCCTGGTCACCTACACCGCCACCGCCCGCAACAGCCGCGGCTCAACAGCCAAGACCACACCGATCACCTACGCCGCCGGCGCGCCGCTGACCCAGGCCACGATCCACGTGGTGTTCTTCGACATCACCGTCCCCTGGGAGACCGCGCGACCCGTCTGGTGGCACACCGACCTGCCGCTTGGTCAGACGGCGCCCGACAAGATCGATGTCGGCTTCTTCCCCGACGCCGACTGGGGGACCAACTACCAGGGCTTCACCGATGGCCTGCAGGTGATCGCGCTCGGCAGCTTCTTCAACGACACCAACCCGTTCTCCAACTTCTACCGGTTCTGGAAAAATGAGTTCAACCTCTGGGCGGGGCCGGCCGGCGGCAATGGCGAGGACAGTTGCGTCCGCAGCCTCAGCGGCGCGGCCTCCACGGTCTCCGGCGCCGTCGATGGCAAGGCGATCGTCCACCAGGCCGCCTTCCGCGACTGCTCCGACATCGCGCTGGGCGGCCTCGGCACCAGCCAGTCGACGCTCACCGATGCGGCCTGGGTCTTCACCCACGAAAGCGGCCACTTCCTGCATGGCCTGGGCGACGAATATCAGGGCGGCGGCAACGGCAACGTCTCCGACCCGGCCAACACGTGGACCAGCCAGTCGGCCTGCCAGACCGCCGCCCCCGGCCTCGGCCTCACCGCCAGCCAGTGCGCCCAGATCGGCACGACCGGCTTCTGGCACGTCGATGACGGCGGCGTCACCACCATGCGCGACCGCGACCTGGCCAGCGACTGGCGCACCGCCAGCGGCCTGGCGGTCGGCCGACGCATGAGCAAGTGCGCCGGCGGCGCGTGCTACTAGGAGAGACGCCATGCGCAGAACCTCCAGCCTGCCGCTCACCCTGCTGTCAGGCGCCCTCCTGCTCTCGCTGGCGGCCTGCACGCCGCCCGCGAGCCAGACGGGCCCCACGGCTCAAGCCCAGCCCACGACTGTCCGCGACCTGCCGAAGAGGCCGGTCAAGGACGCCGACGACCCGATCAACCGCTTCGTCGCCGACCGCACCGTCGATGGCCTGGTGCTCAGCGTCACGATCGACGGGCCGAGTGTCACCCTCGACCAGGCCGTGCCCGCCCGCGTGCGCAAGACCCCGCGCAAGCCCACCGGCCAGGGCGACTACGCCCCGGTGACCGCCATCGGGTTCGCCGGCGGCGCGCGGATCTCAGAGGTCGCGGTGCCCGACTCGGTCGTGCGCGCCCTCGACGACTGGAACACGCCGCACCAGGGCGCGCTTGTCCGGGTGACCCGGCGCCAGGTGGTCATCCCGCTGGCCGCCCCTCGGGCTCTGGACACCGTCGAGGTGACCGCGCCGGCCACCGGCGCCCACGCCCGCCTCGACGTCCGCGCCGCCTACGCCGAATACTGCCGCGCCGGCGAAAGGGCCCCCAACCAGGGCCAGGGCCGCGACAACCCGATGTGCCCAAAAGGCCCCGTCGACCAGCAGCCGCCCGGCGACCAACAGCGGCGCTGAGGCTGCATTACGGTGACAGTTGCAATAACCCCCATACTCCGCCACCTTCCAGCCCATGGCCCGCCTCTCCCGCGTCGTGATCCCTGGCGTCCCGCACCACGTCACCCAGCGCGGCAATCGTCGTGAGCGGACGTTCTTCGAGGAGGGCGACTATCAGCTCTATCTGGACCTGTTGGCGCAGGCGGCGCGAGCTGCGAGGGTGGAGGTGTGGGCCTACTGCCTGATGCCCAACCATGTGCACCTGATCGTCACGCCGTCGGACGAGGACGGCCTCGCGCGCACGTTCCGCAAGGTGCATCGTCACTACACCGGCTTCATCAACGCCCGGATGCGCACGACGGGCCACCTGTGGCAGGGGCGCTATGGCTCGGTGGCGATGGATGAGGGCCACCTGATCTCGGCGCTGCGCTATGTGGCGCTGAACCCGGTGCGGGCGCGGCTGGCGGCGCGGGCGCAGGACTGGCGCTGGTCGAGCACGGCCGCGCACATCGCCGGTCAGGGCGACGGGGTGGTCACCGTCGAGCCGGCGCTTGAGCGAGTGGGCGACTTCGCGGCGTTCCTGGATCAGGACTTCGATGAGGCGGGGGCCTATGCCCCGCTGCGCAAGGCGGAGCTGATCGGCCGGCCGGTGGGGGCGGCGGAGTGGATTGCACAGATGGAGGCGCAGACGGGAATGACCCTGGCGCCCGGCAAGCGCGGGCCCAGGCCAAAGACTGTATTACCGTGACATCGGATTACGGTGACAGTTGCAATAACCCCAAGGCGACTTCGTCTCGGGCAAAGCTGTGGCAAGGGTTATTGCAACTGTCACCGTAATCCCACCGCCACCGCGCCGGCGGCGTCAGAAGTCGAAATTTCGCGGCGGCTGCTCCACACCTTGAGATTCCACCCACAAGGCGCACATTCCCTCCATGAGCAGCGACTATCACGTGCACGCCGACTGGGACGCCGAGGCCAGGGTCTGGGTGTCCACCAGCAACATCCCGGGCCTTGTCGTCGAGGCCGATACCCTCCCCGAGTTCGTTGAACTTGTGCAGGCCCTCGCGCCCGACCTCCTGGCGGACAACGCCGGGACACCGGGACCGGACAACTAAGTCGGGACACGTACGACTTCGGGTGGTGAGATTAGCCCCTGGAATGACCGCCCAGCATGAGGCACGAAAATTGCGGCGGAACGCCGTCCGTGTCGCTATTTCTCCCGAAAAGGCCGAAGTGTGGAGGCCCTAATGGCCGAGCGAGATAGGGAATGGCTCGAGATGAGGGACCTCACACGTCCCCGCCTTGCCACTGGAACTTGGATTCCTCTGTGCGTTAGCGCCGATCAACGCTCGAAGCATTTTGGCGATCCTGAATTCTCGTCGGACTACAATGGTATCCGCACCTTCGCTGTTCCTTTGGAACACAAAGAGACAGCAGAAGAACTCGATTTTTCCGACGTCACTCGCGGTCATGGTCCCTACGTCGACGAGGAAAAATATTATGCTACCGACGTTGTTCTATCTCACTCGGAGCAACCTATTGGGTTCCATCTGGTTCTAGTCCAATCTTTCTCTGGGGACGAACATAACGAGTGGACTCTCAATCAAGACCTCGTCTTCGCACTGTGTTTGCTCAGGGAAGGCGACTCCTGGGTCTGCCCGTTAGAGAGCTTCGTAGAAGTTGCGCAACTTCGCCGCGACCCAGCCGGAAACCCAACCGGAATCTACATGCGGCCAGACTATCTTCGAGACTACCTGGCAGCTCGAAGAATGGCTCTTCGCATCCTCCAATTTCGGGAGCGGCAGGCGACGATGAAGACAGCCGACACGTTTGGCTGGGAGGAAACGCGCCCAATGGAGGAGCGCGATGGAGGGGTTTTCGCGGGGTCGGCGCGGCAAGTAGGTGGCGAGTCAGTGATGGTCATGAGAGTCGGTCGAACAGATAAGTGGGCCGAAGATGAGCTTCCGGAAATGGGCCCGCAGTCGGACGACAACACCGTCTCGGAACGCAGCCAATTTAACAGGCCCCACTTAGGTCTCTATGCGATCACCGGAGAATTCAGGAGGCAGGAATGGCTGACGCCCTCTGAGTTCAGCGTGCGCGTTCGTCACGACGCAGTGCCTTCTTTGGTGAATTTTATCATCGATGGTGCAGGCACCCGGGCGTCTGCCGACGTGCTCAATGATGAAGACATTGGCAAATGGCTTTGGTTTAAACCTAGCATCATTGCAGAACTCCTTTCGCGGCGGGGTTCCCAGATTTCTTGGTACACTTTTTTTACGGGGGGCATTGAGTTAACTTCTGGGTATTCGGTGCATTTTGGGTTGAATTCAAAAGAACTCATTGTGACTTACGCGCGTGACGTTGCACGGCTTCCGGAACCGCAGAGGTTGATCTGGGCAGGGTTCAACGTTGCTCCGGATGGCGGACTCCCGAAAGAGTTGGAGCAGGCCCAGGTGGGAGGCGAAGCGGCCGACACGCAGCCTCCCGAAATTTGGTTTGAACGCGCCCTAGTTGCCGTCGATCAGGCATCGATCAATCGATGGGGTTGGCCGCTGTTCCGAGACCATGCGAGTACGAAAGAAATTGGGTCAAAAATACATCGATACCGGGCGCTTGATGACGCAGGCTTCCTTGCGCTCGCTAAGGATATTGCGCGACTAACCGCTGATCGTATCGACACTGCAAGAATTCAGACTGTCCTCACCTTAGTGAAAGATGAGAAGCTCGGCTCCCTAAAATCGTTGGAACGGGCATTACGTACAATTGTCTCCACCTCAGATCTCCGACTAGGAG
>JANXXA010000146.1 GCA_025350885.1 Phenylobacterium sp. | reverse complement strand
GCGGGTCTACGGCGAGGCCTTCGGCTGAGCGCCTAAAGCCATCGGCGCTTCAGTTGACCCACCCAAAGCTCGTCATGGCCGGCCGCCGTGCCGGCCATCCATATGCGCCGATGGCGCCATGGGAGGCTGAAGGCGCCGCCGAGCCTTGACGCGCATCGCCCGCGTTTATGGGTTCCCGGCACGGGGGCCGGGAAGGACGAGCAAAAAGGGGGGCGGTTTGCGTCAGCACCGCCGCCGAACACGCTATTTCTTGGCGGGAGGCTTCTTCGCCGGCGGCTTTTTCGTCACCGCTTTCTTGACGGTCGCGACTTTGGCGGCCCCCTCGCTGGCTGAGGGCGCCGCTGGGGCCTTGTACCGCTTGACCGTGACACTGGGCTTCGAGGCGGCGGCGGTCTTAGGGGCTGGTTTTGCGGCTGGTTTTCGCACCGGAGCCTTACGCCCGCCGGGCGCCTTCTTCGGAGCGGCGGACTTGGCAGGTGCGGACTTGGCGGACTTCGTTGCCGGCGAGGTCTTGGCCGCGACCGGCGGCTTCCTCGTCGCAGCGGGCTTGGCCGGGGCTTTTTTCGCGGCCGGCTTGCGGCTGGCGGGTATCCGCTTCTTCGCTGGCGCCGGGGCGACGACCGGATCAGCGGCGGGTGCGGGATCGGAAACGGCGGCCGGAGCAGGCGGCGGCGCGGCCCTGGGCGGGTCAGCGGCGGGCGCAACGCGGCCGGTGAGGGCGTCGAACGCCCGCAGGAAAATGTTACGCATCGGATCGGTCTCCATCAGAAGTTCATGATAGGCGCCCGGGACGGTCACAAGCGTTCCCTGCGGCAAATGGCGCGCGGCGGCGGTCAGGGCCGTGTTGTCCACAAGCCGGTCATCTTCGGCCGCCACGATGGTCACCGGCACGCTCACGGCACTGAGCCGGTCGGGCCGCGCAAGATAGGCGGTGGCGCGGAGCGCGAAATCGATCCAGCCCCAGGTCGGCGCGCCCAGCGCCAGCTTCGGCTCGGCGGCGATCAGGCTGGCGGAGCGCGCGAAGCGGACGGGGTCGTGGGTCAGCACATTGCCCTCGAACGGGCCACCGAACGGCGCGCCCGCGCCGCCCATCGTGTAGTCGCCGCGGCGTCCGGCCAGCAGACTGAACCCGGTCAGCACCCGCGACAGAACCAGGGGAAACGGGGTCCGCAGGCCCAGCATCGGCGCCGACAGGATCGCGCCGGCGAAGCGGTTCTCGCCGCGCGCCATGGCCAGCAGGGTCAGACATCCGCCCATCGAATGACCGACCGCGACCCAGGGCTTCGGCAGCCGTGGTCCGTAGGCGCCGAGCAAGGCCTGGAAGTCGTCGAGAAAGGCGCGGTAGTCCCGGGCATGGCCCTTCAACGGATCGCCAAGCTCGCGGTGCGACAGCCCCTGGCCGCGCCAGTCGTGGGCCAGCACCACGAACCCGCGATCCAGGCACTCGGCGATG
Organism: Phenylobacterium sp.; assembly: GCA_025350885.1. GTDB lineage: Bacteria > Pseudomonadota > Alphaproteobacteria > Caulobacterales > Caulobacteraceae > Phenylobacterium. The sequence continues at coordinate 5,263 of JANXXA010000146.1, read as the reverse complement.
AACTCGTAGTATTTCTCGATCACCTCGGTTCGGCCGCCGGACAGGACGATCGAGCCCCTTGCCGGCGCCCGCGGGATAAACAGCGCCGCGCGCAGCCGCGCCCCGCCGGCGCCGGTGAACCAGGCGGCCTCGCCGCCGGCCGGCGCCCTGGCCTGTGGAGTTTCGATCAGGGGTGCGGGGTCGGCCATCGGCATGCCTTAGGCCGCTTTGGAAAACAGAGACTGAATCTGCGGACGAAGTTTCATGGCCAGTCCCATGTCCGAGAGCTTGAGCCGGCCGGTCATCATCGCGCGCGTGGCGTCAAGCTCACCCCGGCCCAGGGCGGTCAGGTCCTTCAGCGCCACCGTGACCACCAGGTCCGCCGGGCGGTCATCGTTGGTCACCAGGCCGCGGGCGATGTGGATCACGCCCTCGCCTTTGAGATCGATGCGTATGGAGTTGGCCAGCGCCTCGCCCGATGTGGCGGCGGCGCGAATTCGGTCCGTCAGTTCCTCCAGCGTCGCCATGCCGGCTCTCCCACGTCACCAGGACCTTCGCTTCTGGCGGGGGCGAAGTAAACCGTGGCGCCCCAGGTCCTGTGCGGAACGGCGGCGGGTGCAAGGTCTTGAACCGGAAAACCGCACACCTACCTCACGGATCGGAGGCGCTGGATGTCCGGGCCTTCTGAGTGCGCGAGGCCTTCGGGCTCGTGACCTCATCTTGAACCGCAGCCTTGCTTTGCAAGAAGGATGTGACCCCATGCGTACGATCGATTTCTCCCCGCTCTATCGCTCCGTCGTCGGCTTTGACCGGCTGGCGGACCTGCTGGACACCGCCGCCGCCGACGGCGCAGCCGGCTATCCTCCGTACAATATCGAGCGCACCGACGAGAACGCCTACCGCGTCGAGATCGCCGTGGCCGGCTTCCGCGCCGAGGAACTGAACATCGAGGTGAAGGAAAACCTGCTCACCGTCACTGGGCGTAAGGCGGCGAACGACGAGCCGCGCCGGTTCCTGCACCGCGGCCTGGCCGAGCGCAATTTCGAGCGCCGGTTCCAGCTGGCGGACTATGTGCTGGTGACGCAAGCCAGCCTCGCCGATGGTCTGCTGTCCATCGCCCTGAAGCGCGAACTTCCCGAGGCGCTGAAGCAGCGCCGGATCGAGATCGCGCTCGGCCAACCCAGTCTGATCGAGGGTGAAAAAGCCGCCGCTTAAGGCTCAGCGGTCGAACTGACCCGGGGGCGGCGTGGGCGACCGCGCCGCCCTTTTTCGTGTGCGCCTTGCCCGACTGGGTCAGGCCGCCAGCCGCTGGTCCTCGCGGCGCGCGTCGGTCCAGATCACCGTGTCCGACCCGCAAGCCGTGCGCGGTCGCGCCTGTGACCGGCGATCGTGGCGTTGGCGATCGGCCGCGCGCCTGAGCTCGAGGGCTTGGCGCGGACCCATCCGCGGCGGCGTCGGCGCGCCGGGGGCGACGGGGACGACAGGGACGACCGGGACGACCCGGGCGGGCGCCGGATGGCCGGCCTGAACTTCGATGATGTCGGAAAGCGCGCGCAGCAGCGCGCGTGCCGTGCCATTGGCCACAGCGTCCAGTCCAGCGATCTGCTCGGCATCGCTGGCCAGCGCCCGGCCGGCCATCTGCAGAACGCTCCGCCGCTTGGCCCGGACGCCCCGCAGCACGAAGAGGTCGCGGCAGTCGCTCACCCGCTGGCTGAACACCGGCAGAAGCTCGCCCCCCAAGCCGCCGCGCGGGTCGATTCCGACCGCGATCAGCAGCTTGCGCACCGCCCGCCGGTCGCCAACCTTGGTCCGCCACGGCAGGCTGCCGAGCAGGCCCAGCGGCGGGAGCGGGTCAACGGCTCGGCTCATCAGATCCGCGAGCCGGTGCGCATCAACGCGACGATGGAGGCTGCCGAAAGCACCTGGAACGCGACGATCGGATGCTCGCCGGCGAGGACGACAACCTGACCGCCAATCTCCGACAGCCCGGCCGCCAGGGCGGCGCAGGCGTTGGTGGCCATATCCAAAGCATCTGACATCATCGAAAATCCCAAAGTGGCACAGGCAAACCGCCGGTCGCAGGGGGGAATGCACGGGCGGGGCCAGCCTTAGGACTTTGGTCACCATGATTTCGGCGGCTGATGGAGTCCGCGGAAAGTCCAGACTCACGGGCGCGGGCGGTAGTCCGCGTAAAGAAGCTGGGCCTCGGCGCGCAACAGGCCCAGATCATAGACAACGCCGGCGGTCGCCAGTCTCCGCGGCCCGCGCCCGGCCGCCAGGGCCGAGGCGTCCGCGCAGGCGGCGACCACGCGGATGACGCCCGCCTCGACCAGCCGCGCGCCGCAGGAGGCGTGGCCCGACGACCGCTCGCCGCACGGCTCCAGGGTGACATAGGCCGTGGCGCCGCGGGCCGCCGCGCCAGCCTGGTCCAGCGCCTGCTCCTCGGCGTGCGGTCGACCGCCCTCGGCCGTGGCCGCCTCGCCCAGCACCACGCCGTCGCGGACGATCACGCAGCCGACCGAGGGATTGTCGCCGGTGAGCCCGACCCGCGCGCGGGCGAGCGCTATAGCGCGGCGCATCCAGGCTTGGTCGTCACCGCTCATTTCACGGAGCGATCAGCGGCAGGGACTGAGCCCTGGACGCGTCGAGATAGCGCGCGGCCGTGGGCTTCAACGCAGCGTCAAGTTCGATCAGCAGCGGGTTGCCGGTAGGGATCTCGACGCCGACGATAGCCTGCGCGCCGAGCCCCAACAGCAGCTTGACGATAGCGCGCAGGGAATTGCCGTGGGCGGCGACCAGCAGGGTTTCGCCGGCCGTCAGGCGGGGCGCAATCCGCGCTTCCCAGTAGGGCTGGACGCGCGACAGCGTGGTCGCTAGGCTTTCGGTGTCGGGCAGGGTCGCGCCGGCGTAGCGGCGGTCGGCGGCGAAATCGAACGCCCCACCTGGGGGCAATGGGGGCGGCGGGATATCGTAGGACCGCCGCCAGATCTTCACCTGGTCCGCGCCATACTTGGCGGCGGTATCGGTCTTGTTCAGGCCGGTGAGGCCGCCGTAGTGCCGCTCGTTCAGCCGCCAGTCCTTGACCTCCGGCACGAAACTCTGGCCGGCAGCGGCGAGCGCCAGCCAGGATGTGCGGATCGCCCGCGTCAATACCGACGTGAAACAGCGGTCGATGGACAGGCCGGCCGCCCTGATCAACTCGCCGGCTTTCGTTGCCTGGGCTTCGCCCTCGGCGGTCAGGTCGACATCGACCCAGCCGGTGAAGCGGTCCTCCAGGTTCCACTGGCTCTGGCCGTGGCGCAGCAGGATCAGGGTGGGCAAGGGCGGGATCTCCGGGACGGGTTGGTTTGCGACGTTCTATCGGTCGAGGGCTGCTATGCAACGGATTGGTCGGCGGTGCGCGAACCCGCTATAGCTCGCCGATGATCGACCGCCTCTACCTGCCGATGCTGGCGCTCGCGGCCGTGGCCGCCGTGGCGCTGGCGATGGTCTGGCCGCAAGGCTACGGCGGCCGCTCGCCGGCCCCTTTCGGGACGACCCCGGTGCAGCGCACCCCCGCCATGCAGGCCGCCATGCGCCGTGAGACCGAGGCCGCCCAGCGCCACGTCACCCAGGCGCGCGACGCGGTGCGCAAACTGCAATCCCAGGCGATCGCACCCTCGCAATGAGCGACTTTGACGCCATCGGTATCGGTCGGCGCGTGCTCGCGGCGGAAGCCGACGCTCTGACAGCCCAGGCCGCCGCGCTGGGTGAGCCGTTCACCAGGGCCGTCGACCTGCTGTTCGCCGCGCAGACACCGGCAAAAGCCGGTCGGATCGTCTGCACCGGCATGGGCAAGTCGGGCCACGTGGCGCGCAAGATCGCCGCCACCTTTGCCTCCACCGGCTCGCCGGCGTTCTTCGTCCATCCGGCGGAAGCCAGCCATGGCGACCTGGGGATGATCGCCCAGGACGACGTGATCGTGGCGCTCTCGAAGTCCGGTGAGGTGCGCGAGCTGGCCGACATCCTGGCCTACGCCAAGCGGTTTTCGATCCCGCTGATCGCGCTGACCGCCGAGCCCGCCAGCGCGCTGGGCCAGGCGGCCGATGTGGTGCTGCGGCTGGCGGCGGCCGACGAGGCCACCTCGGAAGTCAATGCGCCGACCACGTCGACCACCTTGCAGATGGCGCTGGGCGACGCCCTGGCGGTGGCGCTGCTGGAACGGCGCGGGTTCCGGCCGCAGGATTTCCGGATCTTTCATCCCGGCGGAAAGCTTGGCGCCATGCTGAAGACTGTCGGCGATCTGATGCATGGTATGGGCGAAGTGCCGACTGTCAGCGCCGATACGCCCATGCCCGACACTCTGCTGGTGATGACCGAGAAGCGGTGGGGCATCGTCGGCGTGACCGATAACGCGGGCCGGCTGGTCGGGGCGGTCAGCGACGGCGACCTGCGCCGCCACATCGACGGCCTGTTGGCGCACACGGCCGGCGAGGTGATGACAGCGGGTCCAAAGAAGACCGTGCCCCCCGGCATGCTGGCCTCGGAGGCCCTGGCGCTGATGAGCGACCCGGCGCCGGCGGTCACCGTGCTGTTCGTCGTCGAGGCCGGACAGCCGGTCGGCATCCTGCACGTTCACGACATTCTGCGCGCTGGGGTGATGTAGCTCATCAAGGAGCCGGAAGGCCCCGTACACGTTCCAGCCCCGTACACGTTCCAGAAGGGCGTTGGCGGCATAGTCCGCCCCTTCCCGCGACCTTAGAAACCTATCCGGAGTCCCGATGCTGCCCGCCCCCCGCGCCGACCTCGTCCAGAACACCTATGACTTCGAGACCCTGCCGCTGGTCAAGGCCACGGGCTTTCGGGAGTATGACGCGCGCTGGCTGTTCGGGCCGGAGATCAACCTTCTGGGCGTCCAGGCGCTGGGCCTGGGCCTGGGGACCTATATCCACGAGCTCGGCCAGACGCGCATCGTGGTCGCCCACGACTATCGGTCCTATTCGCTGAGCATCAAACAGGCCCTGACCATCGGCCTGGTGGCCGCCGGTTGTGAGGTGATCGACATCGGGCTGGCGACGTCGCCGATGGCCTATTTCGCGCAGTTCGATCTGGACGCCCCGTGCGTGGCCATGGTCACCGCCAGCCACAATGAGAACGGCTGGACCGGGGTGAAGATGGGCGCCCAGCGGCCGCTGACCTTCGGTCCCGACGAGATGGGCCGGCTGAAGGAGATCGTGCTCGGCGGGACCTGGAAACAGCGGCCGGGCGGCAGCCTCGCCCACGTGGCCGGTGTCGGTGAACGCTA
>JANXXA010000092.1 GCA_025350885.1 Phenylobacterium sp. | reverse complement strand
CATCAAGGCGTTTTCTGACTGGCCGACCATCCCGCAGCTTTATGTGAAGGGCGAGTTTGTCGGCGGCTGCGACATCGTGCGCGAGATGTTCCAGGCGGGCGAATTGAAGACCCTGCTGGCCGACCAGGGTTTGCTGGAGGTTTGATTCGCCTCGAGTCGCCGCCCGGCCGCCCGGCCGCCCGGTCTTCCGGCTCGACTTCACGCCCTTGCCTGACGACATCGACGACAACGGCCATGTGAACAATGTGGTCTATCTGCGCTGGGCTCAGGATCTCGGCGTGGCCCATTGGCAGAGCGTCGCACCACCCGACGCGCTGACCACCTGGCCCTGGATCGCGCTGCGCCACGAGGTCGACTACCGCCGCGCGCTGCTGCCCGGCGAGACCGGCCACGGCCGCACCTGGGTGGCCGAGACTGCGGAAGGTCCGCGCTTCAACCGCTACATCCGCATCGATGCCGAGGGCGGCGCCATGTGCGCCCAAATCGTCACCACCTGGGTGCTGATCGAACAGGCCACCGGCAAGCCCAGGCGCGTGCCGCCCCGGATGCTGGCATTGTTCGGCTAACTGCCGGGGCCGGTCCAGGCGATCAGCGGGTTGAGCAGGAAGACCGGCGTGCGGGGTGCGAGGCCCAGCTCAGCCCAGGTGAACGCCAGCTCCGTCCGGCCCATGGCGAAGGATTTGCAGGCGTCGATCCGTTTGCGCCCGAACGCCACGGTGACGACGGCGCCCCGGTGCTCCACATAGAACGCGAAGTCGTCCTTGGCTGTGCAGCCGTTGGAAGCGACCTTGATCGTCAGCGCCTCACGCCCGGCGGTCGCCGAATAGAGCGCCTCCAACTCGCCCAGCGCGCCCGGCCCCGGCGTCTGTGGAGCGGCGGTCGCGCAGCCGCCGAGCGCCAGCGCCGCGAGGATAAACAGTCTGCGGTCCATGCCGCCACTCCGCCACATCCCAGCGCGAATCAAAAGGCCCCGGTTTGATCCGGGGCCTTCGAAAGTCGGTCGACTATCCCGCGCTCTATGACGCGTAGAATTCGATGACCAGGTTGGGTTCCATCTTCACCGGATAGGGCACTTCGGCCAGCTCCGGGATGCGGACGAAGGTGGCGGACATCGCCTTGCCGTCCATGGTGATGTAGTCGGGCGTGTCGCGTTCGCCCGATTGCAGGGCTTCCAGCACCAGCGCCATGTTGCGCGACCGCTCGCGAACCGTGACCATGTCGCCCGGCTTGACCCGGTAGGACGGGATGTTCACCCGCTTGCCGTTGACCATCACGTGGCCGTGGTTGACGAACTGGCGCGCGGCGAAGGGGGTGGGCACGAACTTGGCGCGATAAACGACGGCGTCCAGGCGGCTTTCCAGGAGGCCGATCAGGTTCTCCGAAGTGTTGCCTTTGCGGCGCGCGGCCTCTTCGTAGATCCGGCTGAACTGCTTTTCGGTGAGGTTGCCGTAGTAGCCCTTCAGCTTCTGCTTGGCGCGCAGCTGCAGGCCGAAATCGGAGACCTTCTGCTTGCGGCGCTGGCCATGCTGGCCGGGGCCATAGGCGCGCTTGTTGATCGGAGATTTCGGGCGACCCCAGATGTTTTCGCCCATCCGGCGGTCGAGTTTGTACTTGGCGCTGTGGCGCTTGGACATTCGGTTCTCTTCACTTCGACCCGTGCCGGCGCGTCCCGAAGGACGTGCGATCTCAACGGCGGCGTTCGCGTCAACCCGTCATAGATCCTTAAGCCACGCGGCAAGCCGGCGGCGAGGAAGGCGCGGTGTATGCCCACCGGCCCCAACGGAGTCAAGGATCGGGGGCGCCGCGATCCATCCGCGTCGCGAGCGCCTGGGTGGCGGCCTGCGCCTGGGTCCACCACAGGCGCACCATCTCGCCGGCCTCGCCGGCCCGGGCCAGGGTCACCGCCTGGCCGGCCCACAAGGACATCATCTGTGGATCGCCCGCCTGATCGGCCGCCGCGCGCAGCGCCTGGGTCAGCCGGTTCTGCACCGGATAGGCCGGAACCTCGTCCTGCACGGCGCGCATGTCACGGATGAACCGGTTCTCGATCCCGCGCGCATAGCGGCCGGAGAAGGCCCGGGTCAGGCGGGTGGAATCCTGCGGCGCGTCGGCGATCGCCTGGCGCCAGGTGGGTCCGATCAGAGCCTCGTCGGCCAGCAGGAAGGCCGAGCCCATCTGCACGGCGCTGGCGCCCAGCGCCAGAGCGGCGGCGACGCCTCGTCCGTCCATGATCCCGCCGGCGGCGATCACCGGCAGATCGACGGCGGCCAGCACCGTCGCCACCAGGGCCAGCGTCCCCACCGAACTCGTCTCGATATCCTCGAGGAAATAGGCGTGGTGACCGCCGGCCTCGAAGCCCTGGGCGCAGATCCCGTCGGCCCCGACCTGCGCCCAGGCGCGGGCCTCGGCGACGGTGTTGGCGGTCCCCACCACCAGGCTGCCCGCCGCATGCAGGGCGTCGACCTGGTCGCGCGTCAGGATCGAAAAGCTGAACGAGGCCACCGGCGGCGCGGCGCGGGTCAGGGCGTCAAGCTGAGCGTCGAAATCGTGAGCGAAGCGATTGGGAAATGCCGGCAGGGGCGCGCCCAGCTCAGCGTACCAGGGGGCCAGGCGCGCCAGAGCGGCGTCCACCCGAGCCGGATCGGGCCGCGCCGCAGGCGCCATCAGCAGGTTGACGGCGAAGGGCGCGTCGGTTCCCGCGCGCATTGCGGCCACGGCGCCCGCCATCTCCGCGGGCGCGACAGAGGCGGCGGCAAGCGATCCCATCGCGCCGGCCTCGCTGACGGCGATCGCCATGGCGTCGAAGGACGCGCCGGCCATCGGGGCCTGCAGGATCGGAATCGTCAGGTTATCGAGCAGGCTGGCGAGGGACATGGCCGCAGTTAGAGGCCCGGCCCCACTCGGCGCAACCACCCGTCACAAACGAGGACCTGAAGTTGCATTCCCCGATGAAACAGCGTTCGATGGCGTCGCGGGCTTCGTAAGGGGGATAGCGATGCTGAGACTTCAC
>JANXXA010000080.1 GCA_025350885.1 Phenylobacterium sp. | reverse complement strand
GTCGACGCCAACTACGCCCAGCAGCCCGCCTACCGCCGCCTGCGCTACTTCGCCGAGCTGTTCCGGGGCGATCGGCGCCCCGACGCCGCCGACCTCGCCGCGCGCCTGCGGCCCTGGTGGGGCGAGGGCGAGCGGGCCTGGCTGTTCGACAACGCCGACGACGCCCTCCACCTCGAAGCCCGCACGCTCGGCTTCGACATGACCCAGATTCTGGACGACCCGCAGGTGCGCACGCCGGCGATGATGTACTTGTTCCATCGCGTGGAGCAGCGGCTGGACGGCGACCCGACCCTGATCGTCATCGACGAGGGTTGGAAGGCGCTGGACGACGACGTCTTCGTCGCCCGGATCAAGGACTGGGAAAAGACCATCCGCAAGCGCAACGGGGTGATCGGCTTCGCCACCCAGAGCGCCCAGGACGCCATCGAAAGCCGCATCGCCTCGGCCATCATCGAGCAGGCCGCGACGCAGATCTTCATGGCCAATCCCAAGGCCCAGGCGCGTGACTATTGCGACGGTTTTGGCCTGACCGAGCATGAGTTCAACCTGATCCGGTCGCTGCCCGACACCGCGCGATGCTTTCTGATCAAGCATGGGTCCGACAGCGTCGTCGCCCGGTTGAACCTGTCTGGCGAGCCCGACCTGCTCACCGTGCTCTCTGGCCGCGAGCGCACGGTGCGGTTGCTGGACACCCTGCGCGAGGACCTGGGCGAGGATCCCGCCGTCTGGCTGCCGCGCCTCTTGGAACGCGCCTGATGCCAGCCCTGTGCGCCGCGCCCCAGCCGGACGACGGCATGGTCCAGGGTCTGCTTTCCTCCGTGGACTGCAACGTCCAGACGATGGCCGAGGCCGGCTACAATACCCTGGCTCAGCCCTATTCGCCGATGGCGCTCGCCCTGACGGCGATGCTGACGCTCTACATCGCCTTCATCGGGTTCCGCCTGCTGATTGGTCGCACGCCCTTGCGGGTCGGCGACCTGACGCTGAGCGCGCTCAAGATCGGAGCGGTCCTGGTGCTCGCCACCAGCTGGCCGACCTACCAGCACCTGGTGTTCGACACGCTGTTCCGCGGGCCGGAACAACTCGCCGCCGGCATGCTCGATGCGTTGCAACCGGCCGGCTCGGCGCTGCGTGGCGCGGCGTTCGCGGGTCTGCAGGCGGCCTACGATGAGCTGCAGCTTTCGGCGGCCTTCTTTACCCAGCACAGCCTGAGTGTCGCCTCGCCACTGCAAGGGGGTAACGCCGGGGCGGCCCTGGCGCTCAACGCCTCGGCGCTGATGATGCTGCTGACCAGTCTGGGGGTGGTGCTGGCCGCCAAGATCGTGCTGGGCCTGTTGCTCGGCCTGGGTCCGGTGTTCGTGGCCTTCCTGCTGTTCGACGCCACGAGGGGGCTGTTCGAAGGCTGGCTGCGCGCCGCCGTCGCCTTCGCGCTCGCGCCCCTCATGGCGGTGCTCGGGCTGGTGGTGCAACTCACCCTGATCGAACCGCATCTCAGCCGGCTCGCCGAAATTCGCGCCGGCGCTCCCCTCGATGTCGGCCCGGCCAACGCGGTCTTTCTGCTGACCCTGATTTCCACCGGCGTCAGTGTCGCCCTGGCGATCGCCGTCGGCGTGATCGCCACCGGCCTGCGCCTGCCCCGCGCGATCCAGGCAATGGCTGGAACCGGGGCTGTGACCCAGTCCACCACGCCAAGCGTGGTCACCTTGGCGGGACGCTCGCCGGCGCAGCTGCAGTTTGAGCCCCGCGTGGCCTCGGTCGCCGCCGCCGCCGCGGCGATGGACCGACGCGAAAGCCGGGTCGTCGTCGCTGAGGCGGCCACGCCGCGCCGCGGTCCCACGGCTCGTCATCGGGACGAGGCGAGACCTGGCGTAGTCACCGCCGACGTCCAGCCCTCCTACCGCCGCCCGGCACAGCCCCGCTCGGCCGCCAGCAATCTGCGGAGAGATCGATGAAGCCGGAAAAGCCGCCTGCCGCGGATCGTGGGGCCTACTACGCCGACGCCGCGTCCTGGTCCCGCGACGTGCACGGCGCCCTGCGGGTTTCCCGCAACCTGGCCTGGGGCGTGGCGATCGGGCTGGGCGCGATCGCGGTGCTCGAGGCGGTCGCTCTGGCGGCGATGATGCCGCTGAAGACGGTGGTGCCCTATACGATCACCGTCGACCGGCAGACCGGCTATGTGGAAACCGCGCAGGGCCTGAAGCCGGGGGGCCTGTCGCAGGACGTGGCCGTCACCGAGGCTTTCCTGGCGCAATATGTGATGGCGCGCGAGGGCTACGACGCCACGGACCTGCAGGCGACATACCGCAAGGTCGCGCTGTGGTCCGTCGGCTCCGCTCGCGATCAATACCTGCGGGCCATGGCCGCGACCAACCCGCAGAGTCCGATAAAACTCTATCCGTCCACGGCGGTGTTGCAGACGACGATCAAGAGCATCTCACTGCTTTCCAAGACCAGCGCCCTGGTGCGGTTCGATGTCGAGCGTCATGACTATGGCTCGGCGTCGGGGCAGCGGCAGGCCTATGCCGCGGTCATCGGGTTCCGCTACACCGGCGCGCCGATGCGGATGGAGGACCGTTTCCTCAACCCGCTGGGATTCCAGGCGACGTCATACCGGCGGGACTCCGAGATGATCGGCTCGACCGCCGGTTCGCAAGGGGTCCGCTGATGCGCGGGTTGACGCTCACCCTGGCCCTGGCGGCCGTCCCCCTTGCCGCCCGCGCCGCCTTGCCTCCGGTCCCGGGCTACGGCGACCCGCACATCCAAAGCGTGGCCTACGACCCCGATCAGGTCGTCCTGCTGCGCGGGGCGCTCGGCTATCAGCTGATGATCGAGTTCGCCCCTGACGAGCGGCTGGAAAGCGTGTCCATCGGCGATTCCCTCGGCTGGCAGGTCACGCCCAACCGCAACGCCAACCTCTTGTTCCTCAAGCCCATCGACCGCAAGTCGGTGACCAACATGAGCGTGGTGACCTCGCAGCGTCGCTACGCCTTCGATCTGCGCGTCCTGCCCAAGGGGGCCAAGACCGCGCTCGCGCCCTACGTCGTGCGGTTCGCCTACCCGCAGGTGGCGATGGCCGTGCCACTGCCGCCGCGCCCCGATCCTCCGCCGGAGGAACGCAACCGCGCCTATGTCGTCACCGGCGCGCCGGAAAATACGCCAGCCCGGATCTTCGACGACGGGCGCATGACCTATTTCGCCTGGGCGCCCCAGGCGTCGGTCCCGGCGATCTTCGCGATCGCGCCCGACGGCAAGGAAAGCCTCGTCAACTATGGCGTGCGGGGACCCTACACGGTGGTGGAACAGCTCGCCCCGCGCTTCATCCTGCGCAACGGCAAGCAGGTCGCAACGGTCATCAACCAAGCCTACGCCACGCCGTTGGCGACGCTCCGGGCCGACGCCAGATGACCCGCTTCACATCCCAGACCGGCGACGCTTCCGTCCCGGCGGAAAGCATAGCTGATGTGGCGGCCGACGACACCGATCCGATGGTGGCGCGGGCCACACGCACACTCAATCCGGCGATCCTGGTAGGGGGATTTGTGATTGCCGCCGTCGTGCTGTTCGGCTGGCTGAACGCGCACCGCACAGCGCGCGCGGAATCAGCTCTGGCGGCGCCGGCGTCTCAGGTTCAGACGGCGGCCTGGACACCGCCGCCCGCCCTGCAACTGCCCGCCACGCCAATTTCAGCCCCTGGTCCGATGCCGTTCAGCGGCCTGCCCGCCCAGGTCGGCATGTCACCGCCCGCCGCGCCGTCGGCCCGGCCCGCGCTGACGCCGGGCGCGCCGGGCGCAACCGCCGCGGATCTGCTGCAGCGCCGCCGGGCGCCAGCCCTGATCGTCGATCTCGGCGGCGCGCCGCGGGAGATGGTGCTGGCCCAGGCCGGCGCGGCGCCGGCGGCGGCTATCGGCTCGGCGGTTGCCGGCGCAGCGTCGGGAGGCGGCCAACGCCCGCAGCTCACCGACACCGAACAGTTCGCTCAGCGCGTGGGTGACGAGACGCCCGACCGCGCGCGCGCCGTAGCCATGCACAACCTGCGCGCGGTCGCACCGCAGGGGACGATCATCCCCGGTGTCCTGGAGACAGCGATCAACTCCGACCTCCCCGGGTTCACCCGCGCCGTGGTCAGTCGCGACGTCCTCAGCTTCGACGGCAAGGCGGTGCTGATCCCGCGCGGCAGCCGGCTGATCGGACAGTACAAGAGCGCCGTGGCGCTCGGGCAGTCGCGCGCCTTCATCATCTGGACGCGGGTGATCCGGCCGGACGGCGTGTCGATCCAGATCGGCTCGCCCGGCACTGACGAACTGGGTCGCGGCGGGCTGGAAGGCGATGTCGACCGCCATTTCTTCCGACGTTTCTCCGGCTCGATCCTGCTGTCGGTGCTGAACGCCGCGGTCGCCTCGGTCGGCCGCACACCCGCGTCCA
>JANXXA010000030.1 GCA_025350885.1 Phenylobacterium sp. | reverse complement strand
GCACCCCGGCCCAGCGCCAGTTGTCGATGTCCACCCGCAGCGCGACGAAGGTCTCGGTGCCGGTGGGCTGGCCGCGCTCGGCCTCGTAGCCCGCGGCTTCCTTACCGCCGACCACGCCCTTTGTGTACTGCCCGCGGATCGAGGAACCTTGCACGTCGGCGCGGGTGAAACGGCGCAGCGAGCGCAGCACCTTGACCTTCTCGTTCCTCACCGAGCGCGGGTCCATGTCGGCCGGCGGCTCCATGGCGACGAAGCACAGCAGTTGCAGCATGTGGTTCTGCAGCATGTCGCGCAGCGCGCCGTACTCGTCGTAGTAGGGCCAGCGTTCGCCCACCCCTTCCGTCTCGGCCACGGTGATCTGCACATGGTCGATGGTCAGGTTGTTCCACAAAGGCTCGAACAGGGTGTTGGCGAAGCGCAGCGCGATCAGGTTCTGCACCGTCTCCTTGCCAAGGTAGTGGTCGATGCGAAAGGTCCGCTCCTCGCTGAAGGCCGCGCCCACGGCGGCGTTGACCTCACGCGAGGTCTCTAGGTCGCGGCCCACGGGTTTTTCCAGAACGATGCGGCTGTCGCCGGTGGCCAGGCCCGAGGCGGCCAGCGCCGCGCAGACGCCGCCATACAGGCTGGGCGAAATCGCCAGGAAGAACATCGGCCGGGCGCAGCCCGCCAGGTGCGGCGCGAGCATCGCGATGCCCTCCGTGCGGGTGGCGTCGCAGGCCACATAGTCGAGGCGAGCGGCAAACCGCGTCCAAACCGCCTCGTCGAGCGCCTCGGAGCGGGCCTCGAGGATCGCCCGGACCTGATCGACAAACACCTCGCGGGTCAGCTGGGCGCGGGCGGTGGCCACAACCTTGAAACCCTTCGCCAGCAGGCGGTCGGCCTCGAGGTGATAGAGTGACGGCAGCAGCATGCGCCGTGAAAGGTCGCCGGTGGCGCCGAACAGCACGATCGCATCGGCCAGCAGCGTCTGGTCGGGTGGCGTCTGGGCCATCGGGCGTCACCTTGCATTTTGTTCGTCGGGGTCTTGCTGATCGACTGCATAGCGCGGACTGCGGGGTCAGTCGTCAAGCCAACGGACGGCATTTCCACTGCGAACCTCGGGACGGGGCGGGATCAAATGGTCGCGCTCAAGCGTTCGAGGCGCGTGCAAGGGCGTAGGGTTGGATGTTGATGGAGAATCTTGCCTACGCGCTGCCGCCGCCTGGGCCTCTGGTGCTCGCGGCCACCGCATTGTTCCTCGACCTCGATGGCACCCTGGCGCCGATCGCCGGCCATCCGCGCGATGTCGGGCCGGACCCGCGTCGAACGGCGTTGCTGGAGCGGCTGGAGACGCAGCTGGAGGGACGGCTAGCCATCATCAGTGGCCGTACGCTCACGGATATCGACCGCATACTTGAGGGCCGCGTGGCGGCCGTCGCCGGCATCCATGGGCTGGTGCGCCGGCACGCCGACGGTCGTCTGGTGGAGGCCCTGGCCCATCCCCGGATAGCGCGGGCTGCGGGTGGCCTTGCCGCGTTCGCCGCGCGAGACCCCGGCCTGATGGTCGAGGACAAGGGCCTGTCGGTGGCCTTGCATTTCCGCCGAGCCCGCCACCTCGCGGATCCGGCGCGCGCTTGCGCCCGCGCGCTCGCCCTGGAGACCGGCCTGATACTGCAGGACGGCGACATGGTCGCGGAACTGCGCACGCCCGGCGCCGGCAAGGGCGACAGCGTTCGCGCCTTCATGGCCGCGGCGCCCTTTGCCGGGGCGACGCCAGTGTTCGTCGGCGACGACGCCACCGACGAAGATGGCTTCCTCGCCGCCCAGGCGCTGGGCGGCGCAGGCGTATGTGTCGGCGCGCGGCGGCCCACCCTGGCGCGCTTCCGCCTGGGCGAAGTCGAGGCGGCGCTCACGTGGCTGGAGGCGGCGCGGTGAGTCGCCTGATCGTGGTCTCCAACCGGGTGACCCCGGCAGGTGGCGCGGGCGAGGAGACGGTGGGCGGCCTGGCCATGGCCCTGGCGGCGGCGCTGCGGCAATACTCCGGCCTGTGGTTCGGCTGGAGCGGCAAGACGGTTCCGATATTCACCGGTGCGCTGGACCTCGCCACCATCTCTGGCGTCACCACGGCCGTTGTCGATCTGGAGCAGATCGACCTCGACGAATACTACAACGGCTACGCCAACAAGACCCTGTGGCCGCTGTTCCACTACCGCACCGACCTGGCCGCCTACGACCGGGCCTATGGCGCGGGCTACCAGCGGGCGAACCGGCGCTTCGCTGAGACGCTGGCCCCGCTGATCAGGTCCGACGATCTGATCTGGGTTCACGACTATCATCTGATCCCGTTGGCGCGCGAACTGCGGGCGCTGGGGGTTGCGAACCGGATCGGCTTCTTCCTGCATGTGCCCTGGCCGGCCCATCAGGTGTTCACCACGCTCCCCGACCATCGGGCGCTGGCGGCGGCGATGTTTGACTACGACCTCGTGGGATTCCAGACCCTGGAGTACCAGGTGGCGTTCGAGGAGTATGTCCTGGCCGAGGCCAACGGCTCGCAGCCTTCGCCCGACAGGCTGAAGGCGTTCGGGCGAACCGTGCAGGTCGGATCCTTCCCGATCGGCATCGATGCGGCGGAGTTCGCCCACCTGGTCACCTCGTCGCGCGCGCGGCGGATTCGCGACCTGATGACCGCCGCCACGGTGTTCCGCAGCCTGATCGTCGGCGTTGACCGGCTGGACTATTCGAAGGGTCTTGAGGAGAGGTTTGAAGGCTTCGAGCGGTTCCTGGCGGATAACCCCGACATGCGCCGCGAGGTGTTGATGCTGCAGATCGCCCCGGTCAGCCGCGAGAGCGTCGAGGCCTATCAGGAAATTCGCGGGCGACTGGACGCGCTGTCGGGCCGGATCAATGGGGAATACGCGGACGTCGACTGGAATCCGTTTCGCTACGTGAACAAGAACTATCGCCGTGACGAACTGGCGGGCGTCTATGGCGCCGCGCGAGTCGGGCTGGTGACGCCGCTCCGCGACGGGATGAACCTGGTCGCCAAGGAATTCGTCGCCGCCCAGAACCCGGAAGACCCCGGCGTGCTGATCCTCTCGCGGTTCGCCGGGGCCGCGCGGCAGATGGGCGAGGCCCTGCTGGTCAACCCCAACAGCCCCGAGGAGATCGCCGACGCCCTGAAGCGAGCGCTGGCCATGGACAGGCCCGAGCGCCTCCACCGCTGGCGGGCGCTGTTCGACGGGGTGGCGCGCAATGACGTCACCGCCTGGCACGACGCCTTCGTCGGCGCGCTGGAAGGGGCTGGCGAACGCGCCGCCGCCCTGACCGGTTGAGGCGCCGCAGCCGATGGCCGACAGCAAGCTCATCCGATATCGCGCCATGCGCGACTTCACCAAGACCGCCGAGCCGAGCGGGGCGGAGTCGGTCAGGCCGTCCAGACGCTTCCGCTTCGTGATCCAGAAACACGCCGCGACCCGGCTGCACTACGACTTTCGCCTGGAGCTGGACGGGACGTTCAAGTCCTGGGCGGTGACGCGCGGGCCGTCGATGGACCCGGCGCAGCGCCGGCTGGCCGTCGAGGTGGAGGACCATCCGCTCGACTACGGCGACTTCGAGGGAACCATCCCCAAGGGCCAGTACGGCGGCGGGACGGTGATGCTCTGGGACCGGGGTTACTGGGAACCGGAGCCCGGGACCGATCCGCACAAGGGGCTGGAAACCGGCGACCTGAAGTTCGTCCTGGACGGCGAGCGGCTGAAGGGCGGGTTCGTCCTGGTACGGATGAAGCGCCGGGAAAAGGAGCGTCACGACAGCTGGCTGCTGATCAAGCATCGTGACGACCACGCGGTAGAAGGTGGCGGGGCGGCGCTGGTCGAGGGGGCCAACACCTCGGTCGCGTCGGGGCGCAGCCTGGATGAGATCGCCGCCGGCAAGGGCAAGGGGCCGACGCGGTTCATGACCGGCAAGGCGCGGACAGGCGCAAAACGGGTGTGGAATTCCAAGGGTGGCGAGGCCGAGACCGCCGCCCGGCTGCGCGCCGCCGCGCCCGCCGTGACGGCGCCGGACACGACGAAAGTCGCCGCTCTGCCGGGGTTCGTGCCGCCGCAGCTGGCCAGGTCCGTGGACCGGCCGCCGTCCGGTGCGGGCTGGGCGCATGAGATCAAGTTCGACGGCTACCGGCTGCAGCTGCGCGTGCAGGCCGGCAAGGCGACGCTGAAGACCCGCGCCGGGCTCGACTGGACGGCCAGGTTCCGGGAGATCGGCAAGGCCGCCGGGGCGCTGCCGGACTGCCTGATCGACGGCGAGGCCTGCGCGCTGGACCATGGCGGATCGCCCGACTTCGCGGCGCTTCAGGCGGCGCTGTCGGACGGCCGGACGGGGGACCTGATCTTCTTTGCGTTCGATCTCCTGTTCGCCGATGGCGCGGACCTGCGGAACCTGCCGCTCAGCGCGCGCAAGGCCCGGCTGGAGAGCCTGCTGGAGGGATCGCCGGCGACGCGTCCCCGCATCCGCTACGTCGATCACTTCGAGACGGGGGGCGAGGCCGTGCTGAAGTCCGCCTGCCGCATGTCGCTGGAAGGCATCGTGTCCAAGCGTCTCGACGCCCCCTACCGATCCGACCGGTCCGACACTTGGCTGAAATCCAAATGCCGCGCCGGCCATGAGGTAGTGATCGGCGGTTGGACTGGCGAGGCGGGGCAGCTTCGATCACTGCTGGTCGGGGTCAACCGCGGAGACCGGCTGGTCTATGTCGGCCGGGTCGGCACGGGATTCGGCCGCGACAAGGCAGCCCGCGTGCTGCCCAGACTGGCGCCGCTGGAAGTCGACAGCAGTCCCTTCTCCGGGCCCGGCACGCCCCGCAAGGCGGCCGGCGTCCATTGGGCCAGGCCGCAGCTGGTGGCGGAGATCGAGTTCGCCGGCTTCACGGGCGCGGGAATGGTCCGCCAAGCCGCCTTCAAGGCCCTGCGCGACGACAAGGCGGCAAGCGACGTGCAGGCGGAAATGCCGGCGAAGGTGATCGAGGTTGCTCTCGCAGCGCCGGCGCCGGCGGGGGGACCAGGGCCTGGGCCGCGCGGCACGGCGCCGGTCGTCATGGGGGTGACGCTCTCCAGTCCGGACAAGGCGCTGTGGCCGGACGGCGGCGACGGCCGGCCGGTGACCAAGCTCGATCTCGCGCGCTATCTGGAGGTCGTCGGGCCCTGGATGATGCCGCACCTCAAAGGTCGGCCCTGTTCGGTGATCCGCACGCCCGACGGGATCTTGGGCGACCAGCGGTTCTTCCAGCGCCACCTGGGGAAAGGCGCGTCGGCCCTGATCTCCGAAGTGGCGGTGTCCGGCGACGCCAGACCCTATATGCAGATCGACCGCATCGAGGCGCTGGCCGCCCTGGCCCAGAGCGGGGCCGTGGAATTCCATCCCTGGAACTGCCGGCCCTTCGCCCCGGAAACTCCGGGCCGCCTGGTCTTCGATCTCGACCCCGACGAGGACCTGCCGTTCGTCCGGGTGATCGAGGCGGCGCTGGAGGTCAGGGACCGGCTCGAGGCCCTGGGCCTGGTCGCCTTCTGCAAGACCACCGGCGGCAAAGGGCTGCACGTGGTGACCCCGTTGACGGACGAGGCGGACGCGATCGACTGGCCAGCCGCCAAGACCTTCGCCCGCGATGTCTGTCTGGCCATGGCCGCCGACCAGCCCGACCGCTATGTGGTCAACATGGCCAAGGCCCGGCGCAAGGGGCGGATCTTCCTCGACTACCTGCGCAACGACCGGATGGCGACGGCGGCGGCGGTGCTGTCACCGCGCGCCCGGCCCGGCGCGCCAATCTCGTTTCCGCTGACCTGGCGCCAGGTGAAGCCCGGGCTCGACCCCATGACGTTCACGATCCGCACCGCGCCGGTGCTGCTGAAAAAGACCCGGGCCTGGTCGGACTATGGCGGCGCGGAGGCTCCGTTGGGCGAGGCGATCAAGCGGTTGAAGGCGTCGAGGCGTTAGGCTCAGGCGCGCCGTTTCGCCGGCTTTCGACCGGGCGCCGAGGTCTTGGCGGCGGCACGCGCCGGCGCGGCCTTGCGCCGCTCGCCACCGCCCTGCCCAAGGCTGCGCTTGAGCGCCTCCATCAGGTCGATGACCTCGGCCTCCTTCGGCTCCTCGGCGACCTTTACCGTATGGCCCTTCTGCTTTTCCGCGATCAGGGCCCGCAGAGCATCTTCATAGCGGTCGGTGAACTGGGTCGGGTCGAAGGGGCCTTCCTGCTGCTCGATGATCCGGGCGGCGATGGCGACCATCTCGGGCGGCGGTTTCACCGCCTTGATGTGGCCGAACACCTCCTCGGCCTGACGCACCTCGCCGCGGGTTCGCAGGGTGTAGGCGACGATCCCCTTGCCGTGCACCTCCAACGCCATCAGCCGCTCGCGCTGGTGCATCACCAGACGGCCCAGCGCCACCTTGCCGGCCTTGCTCATGGCCTCGCGAATGACGCTGAAGGCTTCCACCGCGATGTCGCCGTCGGGGGCCAGGAAATAGGGGTCGTTCCAGTAGAGCCGATCGATGTCGGCCTCGTCGACGAAGCGTTCGATATCGAGCGTCCGCGTGGTCTCCAGCCGGACATTGTCCAGCTCCTCGCCGGTGACGACCACGTACTGGCCCTTCTCGATCTCATAGCCCTTGACGATGTCGGCACGGTCAACCGGGCCGGTCTCGGGATCGGTGGGGATCATCCGGATGCGGTTGTGGGTGTCCTTCGACAGCATGTTGAAGTGCACCTCGCCGCCCCGCGAGGTAGCAGTGTAGAGCGACACCGGGCAGCTCACGAGGGACAGCCGCAGGTAGCCCTGCCAGGTGGGACGCGCGGCCATGAGTGTCGAATCCCCGTTGATGCGACTCCTCAAACGCCGCTGGGGGGATTCCGTTCGGCTACTTCGCGTCGAGCTCCAGGCCGGGCAGGGCTGCGGCCTGCTGGGCGTCCAGCTGCGCCTTGCGGAAATGCGTGCGCACCCCGCTCGAGGCGCCGAATTCCATCAGCTGGTCGCTGGCGGGCGAGTAGGCGGGCCAGGCCTGGGGTCCGCATTTCGGTGCCCCGGTCTTGGCGAAGCTGACCCAGCAAGCGTGCATCAAGGCGGCCACGGCCTTGTCGTCCTCGGTAACCTCGCTCATCGGCGTGCGGCGGCCCCAGTATTCCCAGACGTACTGGATCTCCGCGGCATGGCCGGCACGCGTCATGGCCGGCCGGAAACGCGACCCGACGTAGGAGAAATAGTAGAGCCATGCGGGCTGGCCGCCTGACGCCTTGGCCGCCACCCAGCGGGCCGGGCCGCCCATCACCCGGTCGGTGAACACGGCGCGCGCGAAGGCGTCGTCGCCGGCCGCCGCCTCGGCTGTGTAGGCCGGCTTCACCGCGGCGGGAATCTTCGCCACCGCCGCCGCGCCCAGAGTCATCGGACCCATCAGCGAATCCTCGCCGGAATTCGAGCCGATGATCAGCGGGACATCGGGGACATGGCCGCGGGCGATGGCCTGAGAGGCGGTCTCGGTCATCAGCTTGCCGTCGATGAAGGGGCCATAGTTTCCGTCGATCCCCCCCAATTTGTCGGCCGACAGGGCGCGCAGGTCGGCGGCCGTGGCGGCGGCCGGGACGCCGATCCTGGCGAGCGCCGCGGCGCCGACCCTTTCCTGGTCGGCCAGGGTCTTGGGCTCGAACCAGCCGAGGCCGGATTCGACGATGGCCTTCTGGTAGAGCCCCTTGGCCGACGGCGTGGCGAGGAGAGCCAGCGTGCTCATGCCCCCGGCGCTCTCGCCGAACACGGTGACGTTCCTCGGGTCGCCACCGAAGGCCGCGATGTTGCGCTGCACCCATTTCAGCGCGGCGATCTGGTCCATCAGGCCGTAGTTGCCGAGCGGCTCGCCGGCTTTGGCCGCCTTGGTCAGGGCGGGGTGGGCGAAATAGCCGAGCGCGCCCAGGCGGTAGTTGACGCTGACCACCACCACCCCGTCGCGGGCGAAATTCTGGCCGTCATAGAGCCAGCCGCCGCCGGTGCGATGGCCGCCGCCGTGAATCCAGACCATCACCGGCGCGCCCTTGGCGGTGCCGCCCGCGCCGCCGGTGGGGGCGAAGACGTTGAGCTGCAGGCAGTCCTCCGAGGTCGGGCCGTTGGCGCCGCCGGAGTTGGGGGCGTTGTTGGCGGTCATCGGCTGTGGGCAGGAGGGTCCGGCCAGGGCGGCGGCGCGGGGCGCGGTCCAAGCCTTTACCGGTTGCGGCGGCGCCCAGCGCAGGGCGCCCACGGGGGCCGCGGCGAAGGGAATGTCACGGAAGACGCGGGCCTTGCCCTCGACCACGCCAGTCACGGGGCCGGAGCTGATCCGCACGGTGACCGGGGCCTGCGGCTGAGCCTGGGCGGCGCCGGCGGCCAGTACGGTCGCGAACAGAAGGGTCGAAATGCGGATCATGGAAGACCTCCCCGCCGGCATGACGCCGGTCTTGGGCGGGACCATCCGGCGGCGTGCCGGCCGGGTCAAGACGGTCGGCGGCGGCGGCTTGACTCCCGGCCGGCGAAGACTAGAACAAAAATAGAACGAAAGGAGTCCGCAACGTCATGTCCGATCTTCGCGCAAGGCAGCTTGACGCCATGCGGGCGAAGATCGCGGCCATCGAGGCCGGCGGACGGGCGGAGTCTGAGTCCCTGCCGTTTGGCGACCCGCGGATCGACGACCGGCTGCCGGGCGGCGGACTGCCGCTGGGG
>JANXXA010000568.1 GCA_025350885.1 Phenylobacterium sp. | reverse complement strand
AGAAGGAGCTCGACTACTACGCTCGCGTGCTGGAGGCGTTCGACAAGGCGCTGGCGCAGGGCAGCGCCAGCACGACCGTCGACGGCAAGATGATCGATGTGGCGATGGCCAATGCGGCGCGGCGCGTCCTGAATGAGGCCGCGGCGCGAAAGAAGGCGGGCTGACTTACTTTTTCGCCCGCCCGAACGGCGCGGTGCCTTCCTCGAACAATTCGATGGTCGCGCCGGGGCCGGATTCGTCTCGTAGCCCCACCGTCATGCGCGGACCGGAGGAGGTCAGCACGTTGGCGATCCGGCGCGGCGTCCAGTTCTCCTGGCCGATCATGTGGCGGATGATGGAGATTTCCTCGACCACCGCTTCGTGCACGCGATCAACGTCAAATTTTCCGCCGTGACAACGCGGGCAGAGCAGCGGCTCCGGGAAATATCCGGTGCGGCAGTTGGCGCATCGCCAGATCGTCACTCCGCCACTCATTCCACGCGCTCCAGGATCGCCGCCGCCGCGGTGCCGCCATAGCGGTACATCGTCATGCCATAGCCGGTGGTGACCGCGAGCCGCGCGTCCTTCACCTGCCGCTCGCCGGCGCGGTGCTGCAATTGCAGCACCGCCTCCGAGATGCCGTTCAATCCGCCGGCGTGGCCGCCCGGCTGGCCGGCGCTCAACATGCCGCCCCAGGTGTTCACCGGAAAACGCTTCTCGCCGATCGTCACGCGGCAGAACCGCGCCAGATCGTTGCCGGGGATGAGCCCGAGGTCGTTGGCCTGAGCCAACACCATGGTCGGATAGTCGTCGTAGATCGAAGCGACGTCGATGTCGTCCGGCCGCACGCCCGCCTCCTGCCACAGCGCCGCGGCGAACGTGCTGATGCCGGTCTGTAGCCCGTCACCCTCCTGGTTGTCGTAGTTGTAGCTGGCGCGGTGGGCGCGGACGCGGACACCCGGCCTGCCCTTCGGCGCACGATCCGGGCGAGCCACGATGATCGCCTGTGCGCCCGCCACCACCGGCACGCAGTCGTAGCGCGACAACGGATCGGCCACCAAGGGCGCGGCGAGATACTCCTCCATCGTCAGCGGCGCGCGATAGACCGCGTGAGGATTCTTCGCCGCCCATTCCCGCTGGACCACGGCCACCATGGCCAGGTCCTCCTCGGTCACCCCGTAGGTCTTCATGTAGCGGAGCACCGGAATGGTGAACATCGTCGGCGGGCCTGACGGGCCGTAGGGCATCTCGAACTGGCCGGCCAAGCTGGACGCCGAACCCCCGAACCGGCCCGCGCCGACGCGGCTTCGGCCGCTCTCGCCATGGGTGATCAGCACGGTGTTGCAGAGCCCCTCATTGATCGCCGCGGCCGCGTGGCGGACGTGCAGCATGAACGAGCAGCCGCCGACGCTGGTGCCGTCGGCATAGGTCGGCGTGATGCCGAGATAGTGAGCCAAATCGACCGGGCTCGCGCCGGCGGTGGCGACGCCGTCGATGTCCGAAGGCTTCAGGCCACAGTCGGCCAGGGCGTTCAGCGCCGCATCGGCGTGCAGGCCGATCACCGACATGTCGGGGATCCTGCCCATCCGGGTGGTCTCGGCGGCGCCGACGACCGCGATGGTTTTCGGTTTCATGCGTCCTACCCCTTCGCCGGTTCGAAGAAGGGCAGGGAAATGTCGTCGTTCTGTTTCGCGAAGGTGACCGTCACGGCCATGTCCAGCGGCAGGGCCTGCGGCGTCTGTGGGCAGCCGACGATGTTGGTCATCATCTTCGGCCCCTCTGCGAGTTTCACCACGGCGATGGCGTAGGGCTCGGTCCCCATGTCCGGGCGCGGGCGGTGATTGATCACATAGGACCAGAGCACGCCCTTGCCGCTGGCCGGATAGACCTCGACCTTGCGGCTGCCGCAATAGGGGCAGAACGGGCGCGGCGGAAAATAGCTTCCCCCGTCGCATTCCGTGCAACGCTGCAGGCGAAGCTCGCCCGCCTTGCAGCCATCCCAGAAATGCCGGGTCTCCGGCGTGGGCTCAGGCAACATCCTTGGTGGCATCTGGAAATGTATCCCCGGTCAAATTCGGTAAAACCCCAAAATCCGGGGTGGCGCAGCAAAGCCGACCCGATGGGGTTTGTCACGCCTCCACTGCGACGCCGAAGATTTCCCGAAAGGCCTCGAGGCCGCGGGCGCTCAAACTGACGATGCGCGTCCCCGACTCGCGTCGCGCCCAGCCCAGGGCGTAGAAGCGCTGGAGCAGCGCCGCGCCCAGGGCGCCGGCCAGGTGCGAGCGCCGGACACTCCAGTCGAGGCAGCCCTTGCAGAGCGGTCGCCGCTGCGCCGACAGGGCGCCCAGGTCGAGACCCAGCGCCGTGATGAATGTCTCGCCGGCCGCGCTCAGCACCAGGGTCTCACCGGATCCGACGATCATTGATCGGGCTGTGAGGCTGTCCAGTATGGCGACTCCCATGTCGCCGGCCAGGTGGTCATAACAGACGCGCGCGCGGCGCAATGCCGGTTCCCTTGGCCCCGTGCGCAGGCGGGTATGGCCGGTCCGCTCCGCCAGGCCGGTCAGAGCTTCCAGCACGCCGGCCACGTCGGGACCGGCCAGCGCGTAATAGACATGGCGCCCCTGTTTTCGTCCGGCGATCAGGCCGCCGGCGGAAAGCTTGCCCAGGTGCGAGCTGGCGGTCTGAGCCGTCACCCCGGCTTCACGGGCCAGTTCGCCCGCCGTCAGCGCCTGTCCGGCGCAGAGCGCGGCCAGCATGTTGGCCCGCGCCGGATCGCCCATCAGGGCGGCGAGGGTGGCGATGTCCGGTCCGACCTTCATGCTGCGATACTAACCGAAGAGCCGGCGCTGGGCCACGACGTACGATTCGACGGTGATCGAAATGTACCAGCTAGTCGGGCACAAGGTCCCGATCCTGGATTCCGCCACCTTTTTCCGGCGGCTTCAGGAACAGCAGGCTCGGCGCCAGCAGCAGGCAGCCGACAGCCATGGCCCCGAAGACGGCGTCATAGCTGATCATCGCACCTTGCCGGGTGACCTCGCCGTTGAGCGCGGCGAGGCCGGCGGGCGACTGCAGAGAAAACATCTGTGGCATGGCCCAGCGCAGGACCGGATCGGTCGCGGTGATATGCTCGCTCAATCCGGAGTGCGCGGCCGCGGCGTCGCGAATCAGCATGGCTTGGACGACCGAAATCCCCAGGCTCGCACCCAGGCTGCGGGCCATCGTGGCGACGATCGTGCCCTCGACCCGGTGGACCGGGGAAAGCTTGGTGTAGGCCAGGGTGTTGAGCGGCGCGAACAGCAGGCCGGTCCCAAGCCCCTGGATCAGGCCGGACGTCTCGATCGGTCCGGCGGTCATCGACAGGTCGAACTGACCCATCTGCCAAAGCGCCCAGCTGGAGAGCAAAACGCCCGCCAGCAGAACCATCCGCGGGCCGAACCGCACGATCAGAAATGGAACGACCAGGAAGGCCGCGAGCGAGCCCAGGCCGCGCGTCATGCTGGCGACCCCGCTCTGCAAGGCGGAATAGCCCAGCAGGCTCTGCATGAAAGATGGCAGCAGCGCGCCGCTGGAGAACAGCAGGACGCCGACAAACACGGCGAACCCCGTGGTGACGACGAAATTGCCGTCCTTGGCCAGATCGCGATGAAAGAACGGATGCTCGGCGGTTATGGTCTGGACCACGAAGACGTAGAGTCCGGCGAGGCTGAGGGCGGCCTCGATCCAGATCTCCCGCGACTCAAACCAGTCCTGGCCCGGACCCCGATCAACCAGCATCTGGAAGCCGCCGATGAACAGCACCAGTGCGCCGAAGCCGAGGAAATCGAACGGCCGCTCCCGGCCCCCGTCGTCCCGGTCCATGAAGGTGTAGACGGCCAGGAAGGCCAGGATACCGATCGGCACATTGATGTAGAACACCCATCGCCAGGACAGGCTCTCTGTCAGCCAGCCGCCGAGGGTGGGGCCGGCGATCGGCCCCAGGATGACCGCGGCGCTCCAGATGCTCATCACCCGCGGGATCAGGCGTTGCGGATAGATGTCGAGCATCGTCGCCTGCGACAGCGGCATCATCGACGCGCCGGCGACGCCCTGGATCAGCCGGAAGATAACGATCTCCGGCAGGCTGGTGGCCAGGCCGCAGAGGATCGAGGCTGCCGTGAAACCCGCGATCGAGAACAGGAACATCCGTTTGCGGCCGAATTTCTGCGACAGCCAGCCAGACAGCGGAGTCATGATCGCGGTGGCGATGATGTAGGACGTGAGCACCCAGACGATCTGATCGGACGCGGCGGACACGCTGCCCTGGATATGTGGCAGGGCGACGTTGG
>JANXXA010000564.1 GCA_025350885.1 Phenylobacterium sp. | reverse complement strand
ATGATCAGCTTGCGGCTGACAGATCCGCCGGTGACGCACAGGCGCGGGGTGGCCAGTCTTGCCGCCGGCGTGGGCCTCGCCGCGCTGATGGCTGCGGGAACCGCCAGCGCGCAACTCCGCGCGCCGACACTGCCGAGCCTGGGCCGCAACCTGGACATCGAGCTGCGGGCGGTAGCCAACTATGACAACAACATCGCGCGCGGCAACGATTTCGTCGCCACCACCAAGCTCCTGCGCCCCGACGACATTCTCTATCAGCCCGCTGTGAGGGCCAACATCGTCGAGCCGTTCGGCCCGGCGCAGATTTTCCTGAACGGCACGGCAGGCTACGATTTCTATCAATATAACAAGAATTTGAGGCATCAACGCGTCGATCTGACCTTGGGCGTCTCCGGAAGTCTGGGCCCGTGCCAGGGCGGCCTGACGGGCGGGTATTCGACCCATCAATCCGACCAGGCCGACCTGCCGCTGGGAACCACGAGAAACGTCCAGTCCTCCAAGTCCTACGGCGCTCAGCTATCCTGTTCGGAGGGAAGATCGCTGGGCCAGCAGATCTCCTATCAGAAGTCGGATTCGACCAACGACGGCGGACGCGGCGTGGTCAATTCCAACCAGACCGGGGTGAACGGCGGCATCTCTTATCGCAACAAGCTGATCGGCTCGCTTTCGCTAAACGGCGGCGTCACCAAGGTCGAATATGTCGCACCTGACCCGCTCGCGGCCCCGCCGCCCTCCGGATACCGGAGCACGAACGTTGGGCTGAGCTGGTCACGCCCGCTCGGCCGGCGTCTGAACGGCAACGCCTCGATCTCCTACAGCAAGACCCATTCCGAACAGGTCGGCGCCTCGGACTACGCGACCTGGGGCGGCCAGGGCTCGCTGCTGTACCGGGTCAATCCGCGGCTGCAGGCGTCGCTGGAGTATGACCGCAGCGTTGCGCCGACCGTCCAGCAGGGGTTCGGCTTTTCGATCCTGCAGGCCATCGCGCTCAACGCTCGCTACACGTTGACGCGCCGCCTGAGCACATCGTTCGGCGCGCGGTGGTACCAGCGCGACAATATCAATCCGACGACGGCCCTGGCGACCGATATAACCCGTGACAATGGCGACGAATTCTCCACCGGGCTATCGATGTCCCTAGGGAAGAAGGCCTCGGTGTCGCTGAACGTCAGCCGCGCGACAAGGAACACAAATCTAACAGTTTTCAATTACAAGGACTATCGGGTCGGCGTAACCGCCATCAAGACGTTCTGAACCTGCCATGGAGATCGCAGTGATGCGCACGTTCTCAGCTCGCCTCGCTCTGATCATCGGCATCGCGCTTTCGGGGCCGATTGCGGGCGCTCAGGCCGCCACTGTACCGGGCTCGCCGGCGCCGAGAGTTGCGCCCGCGGCTGCGCCGGCGCCCGCGCCTGGGCCGACGACGACACCGCCCGCCCCGCCGGCGGCCCTTGCGCCGGTCCCGCCCGTTGGTGCGCCGGGTCAGATGGCCTCGTCGGGTGACCGCTCCTATGTGCTTGGCGTCGGAGACACGGTGGAGGTTTCGGTCCTCGGACGCACCGATTTCAACACCCGGGGGCGTATCGGAACCGATGGCGCGGTGCTGTTGCCCTATCTGGGCGCCATGCCCGCGGCCAATCGCTCCCCAGGTCAGCTTGCCGACGAGATCCGCGCGTCGCTGGAGCGTGGCGGCTACTTTGCCCAGCCCGCCGTGCGCGTCGATGTGGTGGGGGTCGCCAGCCGTTTCGTGACGGTGCTGGGATCGGTGACCACGCCCGGGCTGATGGCGCTTGATCGCCAGTATCACCTGTCGGAAATCGTCGCGCGCGCCGGCGGACGGTCCGGCGCCGGGGCTGACTTCGTCCTGCTGACGCGCGGCAGCGAACCGCCGCTGAAATTCAAGATCGCCGACCTCGCCACCGGGGCTGGCGATAAGGACCCGCTGGTGGAAACCGGCGACCGCATCTATGTGCCGGCGGCCGAGGCTGAAGTCTTCTACATCACCGGCGCGGTGAAATCGCCCGGCGCCTTTCCGGTCACCGCCGATCTGACCGTGCGGATGGCGCTGGCGCGGGCCGGGGGCGTCGGCGAAACCGGCAACGACAAGAAGATCTCGATCAACCGCAAGGGCAAGATCATCAAAGGCGTCAAGCCGGACATCGATAAGGTCGAGCCCGGTGATATTGTCTCGGTCGGCGAGAAGCTGTTCTAGGTCCTTGAGGTCTCGAGTCTCCGCATGAACATTCTTCAATTCCTCAGGATTTTCTGGGCCCGCCGGGCCATCGTCCTGATTGCCATGATCGCTTCGTTCATCGGCGCCTATGTGGTGCTGCTGATCGTGGCGCCGCGCTACGAAGCCACCTCGCGGGTGATGCTGAACAGCATCGTGCGGCCCGATCCGATCACCGGCGAAATCATGAACACCAAGTCGTCCGGCGCCTATTTCGATGCGCAGCTTGAGCTGCTCAAGGACTATGGCGTCACCGGACGCGTGGTCGATCAGTCCGGGTGGCTTTCCGATCCCGGCCAGATTGCCGCCTATGCCCGTCGACCCGCCTCCGATACGCGCGACTTCCGCCGCTGGCTCTCAGAACAGGTGGTCAACGACGAGAAGGGAAACTTCTCCGGGACCGTGCTGGAAATCACCTACAAGGCGTCGACGCCGGGCATGGCCAAGATCGGCGCGGAGGTGCTGCGACAGGCCTACCTTGATCAGAGCCTGGCCGCGCGCCGCGAGGAAGCCGCGAAGAACGGGGCGTTCTATTCCAAGCAGGCGGACGCCGCCCGGCAATTGGCCGATGCGGCGGAGCTTACCAAGGCGGCTTACGAAAAGAGCAGCGGCATCATCATGCAGGGTCGCGAGTCCGACCTCGACAGCGAACGCCTGGCCTCCCTGGCCGGACAATCGATGGCCGGAACGACGATTTCCATTCCGCCGCCGGCCGCGTCCGGAGCGTCCCTGCAGCTGGCGCAGATCGACGCCATGCTTGGCGAGGCGTCCAAGCGCCTTGGGCCGAATCACCCGGAAATGCAGGAACTGAAGCTGCGGCGTTCGCTGATCGCCAACGTCGCGGCCAAGGAGGCCGCGCAGGCGGAGGCGGTTTCCAGCGGCGCGTCCGGCGCCGCGGCGCTGTCCAAGGCGCTGCAGGCCCAGAAGGAGCGCGTGATCGGCCAGAGAGACAAGGTCGAGCGTCTGCGTCAGCTGCAGGCCGAGGTCGATCTGCGGCGCGACCAATATCGCTCCGCCGCGGCCCGGGCGGGCCAATATTCGCTCGAAGCGGCGGTCACCGATGTGGGCCTTACGCCTGTCGGAGTCGTCGTCACCCCCAACAAGCCGGCGTTCCCGAACAAGCCATTGATCCTCGGTGGGGCGATCGGCATGGGCTTTGCACTGGGCCTGGCGCTGGCGCTGCTGCTTGAATTGCTCAATCGGCGCGTCCGCAGTGCGGAGGACTTGAGGCTTTCGTCGGATATCCATTGCATCGGCATCGTCGAAGAGCCTGTGGCGCCGGGCTCGGGACGCGGAATCCGACGGGCGTTGCGAGGTCTGATGCCGCGTTGGGTGGGAGCGCCGGCGTGAGCAACCAGGTGCTCGAAAGTGAGACGAAAAGCGGCCTCGGCTCGAGCGGCTCCGGTCTAGCCGGG
>JANXXA010000547.1 GCA_025350885.1 Phenylobacterium sp. | reverse complement strand
CGCTCACGCATCGCGCCGCTCAGATACTGGCGCAGACCCGGGCCTCGACCTTGTAGGCCTCGTGGGCAGCGCCGAGCTTTTGCCTGATGACGTCCAGGCCCGCGGCGCAATCCGCGCGGGCTTCCTTGATGCGACCCGCGCGCTGCAGGACCTTTGCTCGCTGCACCAGCAGGTCGCCATGGTTGGGATTCAGGCTCCTGTAGCTTTCGTCGTAGTTCCACTTGGCCTCGTCGATCGTCGCGAGTGCGCGCCGCGTTTCCCCCTGCTGCGACTGGGCCAGGGCCAGGTACCCAAGGACGATGCCGATCCGGTAGTGCGGCCCTTTGTAGGCGCGCTGCAAGATGGCCGCAGCTTCCGCGAGATCCGTGACTGCACCCTTCGGCGACCCTTGCGTCAACAAGATTTGGCCCCGTTGCGACAGCGCATTGGCCAGGGTCGGGTTGTCGTGGTCCAGCACAAACGACAGGATGGACACCGCCTTGTCGATGGCCGCCTTGGCTTCGGGGAGGTGGTGGGAACCAAGCTCGTTGAGAGAGATCGCCGTGTAGGCTTGGCCAACCGTCCGGCTGCGCTCGCCCGTCGCACGGCGGTAGATCGCGGCGGCCTCGAGCAAAGTGTCCCGCGCCCGGTCGTGGTCGCCCATCTCGGAGAGCTCCAGACCATAGTTCATGTAGGCCCGCGCGAGGATCTCCCGATTCAGGTCAGGGACCCGCTGATAGTACGCGAGCGAGCGCCGATAGTCGCGGTCAGCGGCGGCGGATTCGCCGAGCGTGTACTCCAATCGCGCGCGGATTTGAGCCGCCTGCCCGCGCAGTTGGGGATAGGCGGCCAGGTCGAGACCGAGCAGGTGTTCGGCCTCGGTCACGGTAGCGTTCGCGCTCGGAAAGGCGCCCTGACTGGTGTAGGTTTCGGCCAGGGTCAGCAGCAGTGCTGCGCCCGGCGGCCCAACGGCGTGCGCCGCAGATCTACCGGCTTCCAACGCCGAGCGCGATTCCTCCAACAGGCCCAGGTTGTTGTAGGCCTGCCCGACCGCGTCCAGAAGTTCCACCCTGATGCCGGGCTGGTTCGCCAACTCGGTCTGCACGCGCTGGGCGCTGCGGTTCAGCACCGTCAACGCGGTCAGGGTGCGTGGATTTTCGGTGACAGGGTTGGAGAGCGAGAAGGTCCCGACCATGAAGGTGGAGGCCGCCCGCGCAGTCGCAGTCTCGCGTTCGGCGACGCGCCGCTGGT
The DNA here is from genome assembly GCA_025350885.1 of Phenylobacterium sp. Classification (GTDB taxonomy): domain Bacteria; phylum Pseudomonadota; class Alphaproteobacteria; order Caulobacterales; family Caulobacteraceae; genus Phenylobacterium. The sequence continues at coordinate 2,023 of JANXXA010000547.1, read as the reverse complement.
GGTCGGCCTCGATGCGCAGGGTGTTTGCGTAGAACGCCAGGCCACCCACCCCCGCCAGCGCAGCGCCCAGCCCGACGGCCACGGTGGACACCCGTCGCAGTCGCCGCTGAGCCTCGCGCTGCACCAGTTCGTCCAGCGGCACGGCGGCGATGCCCGCGATCAGCTTCAGCAGCGCGCCGCGGCGGCCGTCGCCTTCGCGTCGCATGTCGGCCGCGATCGGATGGGCGGGCTCGTCGCTGAGCGCCCCGTCGGCGGCAAGGCTGAAGCGCAGGGCTGGCGGAAAGCACTCCTCATCGGGCTTGCCCGCGCTAGAGGCTCCTGGGTCGCCGGCGACGATCAGGGCCAGAACGCCGGCCTCGCCGTGCATGCGCTTGAAGGCGAGGATCTCCTCGTTGACCCAATGCGAACGCGCCGAGTCGGGCGAGCAGACGACCACCAGACGTCGGGACAGCGACAGCGCGGTTCGAAGTTCGTAGCCGAGATCGCCAGAGGCCGGCAGTTCGTCACGATCACGGAACAGGGGGGTCAGCCGCCGGGGCGCCGGTCCAAGCGGGGTGGGCCGGCCCACCAGCTTGCGCGGCAGGCGGAAGGTCTCGATGGCCCTGTGCAGCCATCGCACCGTGCGGATATTGGCGTGACTGTAGCTGATGAAGGCGCGGTAGGTCCGCCCCGCGCTTTCCAGATCGGCTCGCGGCTCGGCGGTCAGGCGACGTCCAGCCGGTGCCGGGCGCGAAGGTTTGTCCCGACCAGACCGAATCCCAGGAACATCAGCACCCAGGACATCGGCTCAGGAACGCCGCCGCCAATGGCGCAGCCTGTTATGCAGTGGGGCGGGCCAATGGGCTTACCAGGTTCGGACGCAAAATCCCTGAGTCCAAGTGTCTCGGGGCCCAGGTCGCCCAAAGACGGACCGGACGGGGCTGTGAAGGTGACCGCAGCCGCCGGCGTCGCAGACAGAGCGACGCAGAGCGCGCCCGCAAGCGCCACGGCCGCTATAGACGCCCGAAAATTGTTCATGAAGATCCCCCCGCACAGGCCTGACCGACTTCGATGACGACATCGCCGCCAAGTCGTGATCTTAACCGTATGGTAAAGCTAAGCCCACAGCCGAACAGAGGGCAATGAAATTCTCTCTCCCGGACTTCGCAACTGACATCTGAAGACGGCCGCATCGCAGTACGGGTCGACTTCACCTAAGTTGAATTCTTGTCGGCGCAATACCGGGGCCTAGCGCGCTCTGACAAAACCAGGCGTTCGGTTCCCCAGCGGTCGTTCGGAAAGTCAGCTCAGCGCCCGAGCTGTTTTTCCAGCACCCGCGCCGCCTGGGCCGGGCTCAGCTTGGCCTGGTCGCGGTCGACGCTGTAGTTGGCGGCGCGCATGGCTTCGACGGTGACCTTGCCGATCAGCGGCTTGAGCGCGCCGGTCAGCCGGCGGTCGCCGGCGCGCCGGGGCGAGATCAGCACGATGGCGTCGTAGGGCGGGACGGCTTGCCTGGGATCGCTCAGCACCACCAGCCGGTCGGCGGCGATCCGCCCGTCTGACGAGAAGGCCGAGATCACGTCGGCCTCGCCGCCGGCGAGCGCGCGGTACATGAAGGTGGGCTGGTAGGACCGCTTGGCGCGGAACCCCAGGCCATAGGCGGCGTCCACCGCCTTCCACTCCGGCCGCGACAGGAATTCCAGGTCAGAGCCCAGGGTCAGCTTCGGCGCCTCGCGGGCCAGGTCGGACAGCGAAGCCACGCCGAGCGCGCCCGCCCGGTCGGGACGCATGACGAAGGCGTAGGCGTTCTCGAAGCCGAGCGAGCCCAGCACGACGACGCCGTCACGCTTTTTCAGTTCGGCGGTAAGCTGTCTCAGCACCTCGGCGCGGCCGGGATTGTCCTTGCGGCCCAGGACGTTGGTCCACAGCGTCCCGGAATAGTCGACGTAGACGTCGAGCTCTCCGGCGGCGAGCGCGCGGGTCAGCCGCAAGGAAGACCTGGGCTCGGCGGTCGCCGGCGCGCCGGGGCGAGATCAGCACGATG
>JANXXA010000535.1 GCA_025350885.1 Phenylobacterium sp. | reverse complement strand
CCTCGAGCTCTTCGCGACCGGCGACGGCATGACCCTGGCGCGGGACCTGAAGGCGGCCGGCAAGCAGGTGTTCCTGGACTGGAAGCTGCACGACATCGGAACCACCGTTCAGCGGGCGGCCGCGGTGCTGGGCGCCGCCGGCTGCGACCTGCTTACCGTCCACGCCGAGCCGCAGGTCATGGCCTCGGCGGTGCGGGGCCGCGGCGCCTCCAGCCTGAAGATCCTGGCCGTGACCGTGCTGACCAGCCTGTCGGACGACGACCTGGCAGAGATCGGCTATCCCGACACCGTCCGCGCCCTGGTGGAGCGGCGCGTCCACCAGGCCATCGCCGCCGGCTGCGACGGCGTCGTCTGCAGTCCCCGCGAGGCCGCCCTGGCCCGCGCGCTCGGCGGGCGCGACTTCCTGGTGGTGACGCCCGGCGTGCGCCCCGACTGGTCGGCGAAAAACGACCAGGCCCGCGCCGCGACGCCGCTGGACGCCCTGCAGGCCGGCGCCTCGCACATCGTCTGCGGCCGCCCGATCACCGCCGCCAACGACCCCCAGGCCGCCGCCCGGCGCGTGGCGGCGGAGATGAGCGGGGCTTAGCGACCATGGCTCCTCCCCTGTCGCGGAGACGACGGGGGAGGTGGCTCGGCGCGAAGCGACGAGACGGAGGGGGTTTCATCCACGGCGGCCAGACCAGTGGGCTTCAACCCCCTCAGTCAGCTTCGCTGACAGCTCCCCCTCAGGGGGGAGCATCCAGGACTGCGGAGCGATGACTCACCCCTGGTGGAAGGGCGCGATCCTCTACCACGTCTACGTCCGCAGCTTTTTCGACTCGAACGGCGACGGCCAGGGCGACCTGGCCGGGGTCGAGGCGAAGCTGGACTATATCAACAGCCTCGGCGTCGATGGGATCTGGCTGTCGCCGATCCATCCCTCGCCCAATCGCGACTGGGGCTATGACACCGCCGACTACGAGGGTGTGCAGCCCGACTACGGAACCGGGGAGGATTTTCAGAACCTGCTGGACGCAGCCCACGCCAAGGGGCTGAAGCTGGTGCTCGACGAGGTGCTCAGCCACACCTCCGACGAGCACCCCTGGTTCATCGAGAGCCTGTCAGGCGGCGCCCAGGGCCCGAAGGCCGACTGGTACGTCTGGGCCGATCCGAAGCCGGACGGGACCGCGCCCAACAACTGGCTGTCGGTGTTCGGCGGCCCGGCCTGGGCCTATCAGCCGGCGCGCCGCCAGCACTATCATCACAAGTTCCTCAGGCAGCAGCCGAAGCTCAACTGGCGCAATGATGGCGCGCGCGAGGCGGCGCTGTCGGTGCTCGATCACTGGCTGGCCAAGGGCGTCGACGGCTTCCGCCTGGATGTGGCCGGGACCTTCCTCCACGACCCGGACCTCACCGATAACCCGGCCGTCCCGCCGGCCGAGCGGCGCGGCTATCACTGGTCCCACGCCGGCAACCTGCAGCGCCACCTGAACGATTCCAACCTGCCGCAGAACGTCGAAACCCTCGATGTGATCCGCCGGCGCGTCGAGGCCCACGATGGCCGGGGCGGCGGCGAGCGCTTCGTGTTCGGTGAGTTCTCCGAGGAGGAGGAACGCTGCGGCGGCTACCTCTCGCCGGCTCAGGGCCTGCACTCGGCCTATACCTTCGTCCTGCTGCTGGCCCGCAAGCTGACCCCGCGAGTGTTCAAGGACCACTATGCGACGCTCGACGCCCATCCGGCGCACTGGCCGACGATCAGCTTCTCCAACCACGACGTGCCGCGCACCGTCAGCCGGTTCGGCGGTGAGCATCCGCCCCCGGAACTGGCCCGGCTGCTGTTCGCCCTGCTGCTCAGCCTGAAGGGCACGACGCTGATTTATCAGGGCGAGGAGCTGGGCCTGCCGCAGGCGGCGCTGGCCCGCGACCAGCTGCGCGATCCGGTCGGCGACCTCTACTGGCCCTATGCCGGCGGCCGCGACGGCTGCCGCACGCCGATGCCCTGGACGATGGGCGCGAACCTGGGCTTCAGCACGGGAACGCCCTGGCTGCCGCTCGCCGTCGAGCACGCGGGGCTGACCGTCGAGGCCCAGGATGCGGACCCGGACTCCACCCTGGCCTTCGCGCGGACCATGATCGCCTTCCGCAGGGCCTCGCCCGCCCTGACCGTCGGCGGGCTGGAATTTCTCGATGTGCCTGACCCGGTCCTGGCCTTCGTCCGCCGCGAGGGCGACGAGGCCATCGCCTGCCTGTTCAACCTGAGCGCCGAGCCGAGGTTCGTCGAGGCGCCGCAACTGGCCGGCGCGATCCTGCTGGACCCCCGCGCCGGCGACGCCGAGCTGCGCGGCGGCTCCATCGGCCTGGCGCCCTACGCCGCGGTGTTCCTGCGGCTCCCCTGATCGGCTCATCCCGCTTTCGCGGCGATGAGCGGGATACTAGAAGTGGACGGATGGCCGAGGGCGATACGAAAACCGGGCGTTTGCAGGACAGGTTCGGCCAGGGCTTCCTGACCGATATCTGGTATTTCGCGGCGCTTTCCAGTGACCTGAAGCCCGGCCGGCTGGCCCGCTATGAGCTGCTGGGCGAGCCGGTGCTGCTCGGGCGGTCCGGCGGCGGTCAGCTGTTTGCGCTCCGCGATATCTGTCCGCACCGGGCGGCGCCGCTGTCGGCCGGCGCCTTTCGCCGCGAAACCTCGGGCGCCGAGACGGTGGAGTGCCCCTACCACGGCTGGCGGTTCGGGGCGGACGGGGCGTGCGCGGCCATCCCCTCGCTGGTCGCCGACCAGGACATGAACGTCGGCCGCATCCGGGTGCGGCGCTATCCGGTCGCCGAGAGCCAGGGTCTGGTGTTTGTCTGGGTGGGCTCCGACCCGCAGCGGTCCGGCGAGCCGGCTAAGTCTCCCCCCGAGCCGCCGCCGGTGTTCGACGGCGTGGTCGGCGGCAGGCCCAAGCTGGTCGACCGCATGGACTTCGCCGCCCACATCGACCACGCGGTCGTCGGCCTGATGGACCCGGCCCACGGGCCTTACGTCCATCAGCAGTGGTGGTGGCGCTCGCGCGGCAGCCAGCACGAGAAGGCCAAACAGTTCGAGCCGCGCGAACAAGGCTTTGCCATGGTCCGCCACGAACCCTCGAAGAACAGCCGCGCCTACGCCATCCTGGGCGGGGAGCCGCTGACCGAGATCACCTTCCGCATTCCGGGGATGCGCTGGGAGCACGTGACGGTGGGCCGCCGCCAGGTGCTGTCGCTGACCTGCCTGACGCCGGTGAACCAAACCACCACGCGGATCACTCAGATCGTCTGGTCCGACCACCCGGCGTTCGTTTTCCTCAAACCGTTCATCGCCTGGGGCGCGCGCGCGTTCCTGCGCCAGGACGGCGAGATGGTGAACCTGCAGAACCAGGGCCTGCGCTACGACCCGCCCCTGCTATGGATCGACGACGCCGACCGCCAGGCCAAGTGGTACCGGCAGCTGAAGCGCGAATGGACGCAGAGCCGGCGCGAAGGCCGCGCCTTTTCCAATCCCGTCGAGTCGATGACGCTGAGGTGGCGGAGCTAACCCGCGCCTGCCTTCGCGGCATGCGCCTGTTCCACGCCGACGAAGGCCACCGTCGTCCCCTTCTTCACGGCCTGGCTGAGCTGGCGAACGTCCCAGTTGGTCAGCCGCACGCAGCCGTGGCTGGCGGTCTTGCCGACCAGTCGGGGGTCCGGCGTGCCGTGGATGCCGTAGGTATCCTTGGTCAGGTCGATCCAGGTGGAGCCCACCGGATTGTTCGGACCGGCCTTGATCGTCAGCTTGCCCTGCTCGGCCTTGCCGAAGGTCAGCCGCGAGGGGTCGTAGGTGTAGGTCGGATTGGTCGCCACGGTGCGCACGGCCCAGTCGCCCTGCGGCGCCGGCCGCTCGGTGGAGCCCACGGTCGCCGGATAGACGGCCAGCAGCGTCTCGCCGCCATAGGCCCGAACCTGCCGCTTCGTCTTGTCGACCTCGACCCGCGTTACCGTCGCCGGCAGCTTGTCGGCGCCCAGGGCGGCGACAACGATCCGCGCCCCGGCGACCGAGAAATCCACGCCCGGGTTGAGCGCCTTCAGCAGCGCCTCGTCCATGTGGAACATCTCGGCCAGCGCCTCGGCGGGGCTGGTGAACCCGACGGCGGGGAGCTTGGCGAGCTCGGCCATGTCGGTGGGGATCTTGGCCAGGAACGGGCCTTTTACGTCGTCGGGCGCAATGATGTAATCGGTCAGCGCGGGCCGGGTGTCCTTGGCCAGTTCCGCCCACACCTGTTCGTCCATGCCGCCATCCACCGGCAGGTCGTGCGCCAATTCGAAGGCGGAGATGGCGTTCTTCAGATTGCCCCCGTCCTGGCCGTCGATGACGCCCGGCGAGAAGTGGGCGCGGGCCAGCAGCACCTCGGCGCGCAGCAGGGCGTTACGCCGGCCAGTCTTGGTCTCCGGCGCCACCGTCCAGTCGGCGGTGTCGACAGGCGAGGCCAGCGAGGAGACGGAGGCTACGATCGGCGCGGTCTCCAGGACCGGTGGCGCGATGTCGGACACAGGCGCAGGGGTGTTGCTGGCCACCGCGATCGGCGTCCCGGCCGAAGCGGCCTGGTTCGGGGCGGCCGGCGCCTGCGCCACTCGCTTGGAGGCAGAATCCGAACACGCGCCCAGCAGCATCAGGGCAACCCCGCCGAACAGGGCCGGCTTCGCAGAGTTCATCCTGGACCTCGGATCGCCACCGCGCGTTATTCGCCGGCGTGAAGAACAAATCATCAAGGGCGCTGCGGTTCCTGGGCAGCTTCGGCGCGATCGTTATGGCGGTCGTGCTGATCGCCCTTCGCGTGACCAGTTGTGCGCCGGTCCGCGCACCTGCGCCGCGCCCCTTACCCGCGCCCCTCGCGGTCCCCCGCCCGACGCCGAAGCCGGCTGGCGACGCCTGCGCGGAGGGGCCGGCCGCCGCCGCCACCGGAAACCGTCTGTCTCTGCCGGCGCTGGTCTGGGCGCCCTTCGCCCGTCCGGAAACCGGCTGGGAGACCTATGCGCCGCTGATCGCGCGCGAGATCGCCACCCCCTGCGCGCCGGACACCCCCGGCTTCGCCGCCGCACTGGCCGCCTGGCAGGCGCGGCAGGGGCTCCCCGCCGACGGGCTGATGAGCGAGGCGGTGTTCATCCGGCTCAAGGGCCTTGTGCAGATGCGCCGGCCCTTCGTGCAACTGAGCGCCCGGCGTGTCTGTCCCGACGCGCCGGCGGAAAGCGCGCTGGCGCTGGCGACGCCGCTGGAAGGCTATGCGGGCAAGGCGATCCAGCTTCGCCCGGGCGCGCTGGCCGCCTACCGCCGGCTCGCCGCCGCCGCCCGCGCCGAGGATCCGCGGATCGCCGAAGATCCCCGGAACCTGACGATTTTCTCTGGCTATCGAAGTCCCGAGGCCGACGCCGCCCGCTGCGCCCAAGAGGGAAACTGCAACGGCGTCGTCCGCGCGACCTGCTCGCCCCACCGCACGGGACTGGCCGTCGATCTCTACGTCGGCCAGACGCCGGGGTTCGGCCCCGACTCCAGCGCGGACGCGAACCGGTTGGCCATGAGCCGGGGCGCCACCTATCGCTGGCTGGTCGGCAATGGCGACCGCTTCGGCTTCCTGCCCTACCCCTTCGAGCCGTGGCATTGGGAATGGACAGGCGAGGCCCCGTGACGCGCGCCGCGTGGCGCTGAGGGCTTGAGAGCGAGCCGATAGGCCCCTAGGTTTCCCCCATGGCCAGTTTCAGCTCCGACGGCGTCCAGATCGCCTACGACGACATCAGCCCGCCCACTCGCGTTGCTGGGGGTGGCGCCGAGCGGACCATCCTGCTGGTCCACGGCTTTGCCTCCAATCGCAACGAGGGCTGGAAGCGCACCGGCTGGTACACCGCTTTCGCGCGGCGGGGGATGCGGGTGATCGCGCTGGACCAGCGCGGCCATGGCGAGAGCGGCAAGCTCTACGAACCCCAGGATTATGAGCGCGAGCGGTTGGCGGCCGACGTGCTGTCGTTGATGGACCACCTAGGCATCGAGAGCTGCGACCTGTTCGGCTATTCCATGGGTACGCGCACGGCGCTGGAGGCGGCGATCGCGGCCCCCGACCGGTTTTCGCACCTGATCCTGGGCGGCGTCGGCGAGAAACTGCTGGAACCGTCACCCGTCGTCGCCGGCGAGCCCATGGCCGAGGCCATGCTGGCCGACGACCCGGCGAGCATCGGCGACGCCATGCTGCGCTCGTTCCGCCAGTTCGCCGACGAACAGGGCGAGGACAGGAAGGCGCTGGCGGCGGTCACCCGGGTCAGGAACATGCCGTTCAACCCCGACGCCCTGGCCGCGCTGCCGATGCCGGTGCTGGTGGTGGCCGGACAGGGCGACACCCTGGCGGGTGATCCGCAGGGACTGGCGCGGGTGTTCCCCAAGGGCCACGCCGTCAGCGTGCCCGGCTGCGACCACTTTGGGGCGATCCCGCACGCGCTGACCAAGGCCGCGGTGTTCGATTTCCTCGACGGCCTGCTGGACGATGACTTCCCGGCGTTCGAATAAGCCCGGGGCCCTGCCGGCGCTTTAGGCTGCGGCGATCTCGACCACTCCAGCCGCGCCGTCCTCGCAGCCCCAGGCGACTCGCTTGGCGTCGGGGCTCATGGCCAGGGCGGTGACGGGGGCGCCGGGCTCGAGCTTGAGCGGGATGATCTTCTGGCCGGCCAGGTCGCAGGCCCAGACCCGCCCGTCGTCGAGGCCGGCGGCGATCCAGTTGCGCGCGGGCGCGGCGGCGACGCGGACGACCATCGCAGCCTCGTCATAGCCGACCTCCGCGGCCTGCTTGCCCATCGGCCCCCCTCCGCCGGAGAAGGGCCAGATCACCGCGCCGTTGGCCCCCGACGTGGCCATCAGGGCGCCCTTGTTGAGGAAGACCAGGCTCTTCGGCTTGGCCGGATAGCCGCCCATTCGCATGGTCTTCTCGTCGGCCACCCGCCAGCCGTGCAGCTGGTTTTCCTGCATGGCGCTGATCAGGAACCGGCCGTCCGGGCTCCAGGCAATGGCGATGTGACTTCCGGCCCAGGACAGCTTCAGCGGTTGCTGGGTCTCGATCCGCGCATACCACAGCCAGACGCCGCCGTAGGTGGCCGCCGCCAGCCTGCGGCCCTTGGGCTCGAACGCCAGATCCGCCACCGACTTCTCGTGGGTGAAGACGCGGGAGAACGCCGGATCGGCACTGTCGCGGATATGGACCTCGCGACCGGCGGCAAAGGCGATCAGGCCGGAGACCGGGCTTGTGGCCACAGCGTCGATCCAGCGGCCGGGCAGGCGGGCCAGTTCCTCAGCCCCGGTTCCTCCATCCGACATCGACCGCGACCAGACCAGCCGGCCATCGTCGCCGCCGGTGATCAGACCCTCGCCCGAGGGATGCGGCGCCGCCGTCAGCACCGCGCCCTCGTGCGCCACCACTAGCGAGCCACCCTCGAAGCGCACGGTCCCGTCGCCCAGGGCGAAAGCCGTGCGGCCGGCGGCGTCGAACGAGACCGCCGTTACGTAAGCGTCAAAGGACAGGCGCGCGGCGTCTTGCATGCCTCCCCCTAGATCGCGGCTTCGGGCTTTACAACGCCGTGGCGGCTTGCCAATGGTCAGGGGACTTGGAAACGACGGGCGGACGATGCGCCCCTGGGAAGGAATTTACGCATGGGCGCAAAGCTCGGCGGCGGGGGCGGCGGACGCTTCGACCTCGGCCAGAACAGCGACATCAACGTCACGCCCTTCGTGGACGTCATGCTGGTGCTGCTGATTATCTTCATGGTGGCGATCCCCGCCGCGACGGTGTCGATCAAGCTCGACCTGCCGCCGGCGATCCCGCCGCCGCCCGGCACCAAGGTCAAAGAGCCGATCCTCATCAACATCCAGAACGGCGGCGCGCTGTTCATCGGCGAAAAGGCGACCAGCCTCGACACCCTGCCGGCGGACCTGTCGGTGACGCTGAAGGCCGACGACCCGACCCTGCCGCCGACGGAACAGCGGGTCTATATCCGCGCTGACAAGCAGGTCCGCTACGGCGATTTCATGGCGGTGATGAACACGCTGCAGGGCAACGGCTTCTATCAGGTCGCGCTGATCAACGAAGAAATCTGATCCCTCTGCGATGAGGGTCGCGAGACCAGTCCGCCGGGACCCCCGACGGGCTTTTTCGTGCGCGGATTCAGCATTAATCGCGCTGAAACCCTACGGGGCTAACCTTGCCTATGACGTAGGGCCAGAAGGCCCTGAACAGCGCGGAGGCGCGGGCCGGCCATGTGGAATTTCGTTGAGGTGTCGGTGGGGCCGCAGACCGTTCGCGGTCGCTATCGGATCGAAGGCGACATGCTGGTGCTGGAATGGCGCGGCGGCCGGCACGCGGAACGCTACGGGCTGGTGAAGCCCGAGGTCGTGGCCATGCAGCGCCTGCGCCGCGAAGCCGCCGACCGCCCTGTCACCGCCTGAGTTGATCTAGGCGATACAGCCTTCGAACCCAGCCCTGAGCTTGGCCTCGTCGAGGTTGCGGCCGATGAACACCAGGCGGGACTGGCGCGGCGCACCCTCCCGCCACACGCCCTGATAATCGCCTTCCAGGATCATGTGCACTGCCTGGAACACCAGGCGGCGGTTTTCACCGGCAACGTCGAGGATGCCCTTGGCGCGCAGGATGTCGGGCCCTTGCGCCTGCAGCACCTCGTTCAGCCAGGCGGTCACCGAATTGGCGTTGAGCGGCCGGTCCGCGGTCAGCGAAACTCCCCGGATGCCACTGGCTTCGATGTCATGCCCGTGGCCATCGCCTGCGTGATCGTGGCCGTGGTGGTGATGATCGCAGTCGTCGTCGTGGACGTGACCGGCCTGGCCGTGCGCCGGGTTGAGGAAGTCTGGCTCCAGGGTCTCGATCCGCGCCAGATCGAAGGCGCCCCGGCCCAGCACCAGGTCCAGCGGCACATTGGAGCGTTGCGCCCGATGGATCGGGGCGAGCGGGTTCAACCGGCGGATCAGCCGCTCCACCTCGACCAGCTCGGTCTCGGAGACCAGGTCGATTTTGTTGAGAATGATCTGGTCGGCGAAGGCGATCTGCTCGGCTGCCTCCCGCGAGTCCGCCAGACGCAGCGGCAGGTGTTTGGCATCGACCACCGTGGTGACGCTGTCGAGCTCGGTCTTGGCGCGCACATCCTCGTCGACGAAGAAGGTCTGCGCGACAGGCCCCGGGTCGGCCAGACCGGTGGTCTCGATGATGATCGCGTCGAAGCCGCGCCCGGTCTTTTGGGCCTGACGCTTCATCAGCCCGGAGACCACCCGGATCAGGTCGCCGCGCACCGTGCAGCAGACGCAGCCGTTGTTCATCTCGAAGACTTCCTCGTCGGCGCCGACGATCAGCTCGTTGTCGATGCCGATCTCGCCGAACTCGTTGACGATCACCGCGTAGCGCTTGCCGTGATCTTCCGAGAGAATGCGGTTGAGCAGCGTGGTCTTGCCGGCGCCGAGATAGCCGGTCAGCACGGTGACGGGGGTCTTGCCTGCGATGGTGGCGGTCATGGGCGCACACTTAGTGCGGGACGCCGCGCGATGGAACAGGCGACGCGGAACGCCGGTCGCCGCTAACCTCGGTTGACGCCTGCCCCGTCCAGAACCTGGCGCACCTTGGTCGCCAGCTGATTGATGGTGAAGGGCTTGGGCAGCAGGGCCACGCCGGCGTCCAGCACGCCGTTGTGGACGATGGCGTTGCGGGTATAGCCGGTGGTGTAGAGCACCTTCACCTCGGCCCGGCGCCGGATGACCTCGTCGGCCAGTTTGCGGCCATTCATGTCGGGCATGACGATGTCGGTGAACAGCAGGTCCACGCGCGGCTGGGCGTCGAGTTCGACCAGCGCCCGCGCCCCGTCCGGCGCATGCACAACCCTGTAGCCGAGATCGCGCAGGGCCTCGACCGAGACCTGGCGGACCCTCGCCTCGTCCTCGACCACCAGCACCACTTCGCCTTCGACAGCCCGAGGGCTGGTCGCTGGCGCGGCGGCGACGGTCTCCGGCCCGGCGGCGGATGCCTGGCTGCGCGGCAGGTACAGCTTCACCGTGGTGCCGACGCCGGGCTCGGAGTAAATTTTAACGTGACCGCCCGACTGCTTGACGAAGCCGTAGACCTGACTGAGCCCCAGGCCCGTACCCCGCCCGACGCCCTTGGTGGTGTAGAACGGATCAAAGGCTCGCGAGGCCACCTCGGCTGGCATCCCCAGGCCGGTATCGGTCACCGAGATCATCACATACTGTCCGGCCGTCACGTCGGGCTCGGCCGAGGCGTAGGCGTCGTCCAGATGGGCGTTACTGGTTTCCAGCGTCAGACGGCCGCCCTCGGGCATGGCGTCGCGGCCGTTGACGCAGAGATTGAGCACCGCGTTCTCCAGCTCACCCGCGTCGGCGCTGACGTTCCACAAGCCGCCGGCCAGAACGGTCTCGACCTTCACCTGTTCGCCGACGGTACGGCGCAGCATTTCCGACAACCCGCTCACCAGCCGGTTGGCGTCGAGCACGCGCGGCGCCAGCGGCTGCTGCCGCGAGAAGGCCAACAGCCGGCCGGTAAGCTCCGCGGCGCGCTCGGCGCCGTCGAGGGCGTTGTCGAGGCAGGCCTCAACCCGCGCTAGGTCCGTCGCTAACCGCCGCTTGGCGATATCCAGGCTGCCGATGATGATCGCCAGCATGTTGTTGAAGTCGTGAGCGATGCCGCCGGTCAGCTGGCCTACGGCTTCCATCTTCTGCATCTGCCGGACCTGCGATTCCGCCACCTCGCGCTGCGCGGCCTCGGCCATCAGCCGGTTGTTGGCGGCGGCAAGCGCCTCTCCGGTCCGGACAGCCAGGGCGAGCCGGCGACGGGCGTCGCGGAACGCCAGGGAGCCAAGCGCCAGGGTCGCCACGGTGCTGGCCGCCAGCGCCGCCACCACCGCGCTGGCCCAGCTCCGCGCGGCGTCGGTGCGCGCCTGCTGGAGTCGCCCTTCCGTGGCCTGCATCCGGGCGACGATCTGGCGCAGATCATCCATCGCGGCCTTGCCCTGGCCCAGGCGAAAGCGCAACCGCACCCCCACCTTGTCGCCGCTGTAGTAGATCGCCAAGGTTCGGCTCAGCGCGTCCTGCCGGGCCATGGCCGCGACCCTGAGCTGCTCGGCCGCCGCGGTCTGGTCGGGGCTGTCGATCACCATCGCCCTCAGCGCCGCCAGTTCCCCCGGCAGCTGCGCCCCGGCGATCCGGTAGGGGTCCAGATAGCTGTCGTTTTCGGTGAGAATGAAACCGCGCTGTCCACTCTCGGCCCCCTGCACCCGCGCCAGGATCAGGCTCAGTTGATTTTCCACCCGCAGGGTATGCGCCACCCGGCTAGCCGCGCGTTGCTGCTGCTGCACCAGCACGATGGCGGCCAGGACCGTGATCGCCAGCACGCCGAATCCGGCGACCAGCGCGATCAGCGAGCGATCCGGTTTGGCTCTGGGCATGCCACAGCGATGCTTGCAAACGATCCGGCTGACAAGCCTCAAGCCGCCGGTCCCGCCTCAGTCAAAACCGCGCAGGGCCCCCCAGACGTCGAACCCGTCGCGACCCGACCGCAGACCATTAATCGGATGACCGGGATCGCGATAGCCAAGCGCCATCCCCGAAAACACCATGTGGTCGTCCGGCAGCCCGACGAAGCTGGCCACGGTCCGTGGGTAACGCGCCCAGTATTCCTGCGCGCAGGTGTCCAGGCCGCGCTCAACCGCCAGCAGCATCACCGTCTGCATGAACATGCCCAGGTCGGCCCATTGCGGCGGACCCAGCCTGCGATCAAGGCAGAAGAACAGCCCCACCGGCGCGCCGAAGAAATCGCCGTTCTTCGCCAGCTGGCGCAGTCGCGCCGGGCGGTCATCGCGCGGGATCCCGAGGGTCGCGTAGAGATCCTCACCGTTCTGGAACCGGCGGGTGCGGAAGGGGTCCCACAGGTTGGCGGGATAGACCTGGTATTCGGCCTCCTCCCCGAACGGATTGGCGGCGACCAGGGCCTTCAGTTCGGCGAGCGGTGCGCCGGCCAGGCCATAGACCCGCCAGGGCTGCAGGTTGCCTCCCGACGGTGCGGCAGCGGCGCGGGTGAGAATGTCGGCTATCACATCGCCGGGTACGGGGTCGGGCTTGAAGGCGCGGATCGAGATGCGGGCCGCGACAGCCTCGGAGACATTCATGTTGGCAGGGCCCCGGCTTGACGCGCGCCCGCGGCGCGGCCCAGCTATCGCTCACCCCGCCCCTTCAGCCAAGGGGCCGGCAAGGATGTCCCTTGGTCAGACGCCAGCCGATCCAGCGACAGCACCGCCGGCGCGCCGGCCTGATCGGTCGCCTGTTTCGCGCGCTTGTCATGCTGACGCTGCTGCTCGGTCTGATCGGCCCGGTCATTGCGGTGGCGGTTTATCGGTTCGCGCCCCCGCCTCTGACGTTCCTGATGGTCGAGCGGATGGTCGAGGGGCATGGATTCGACCGCCGATGGGTTCCGTTGAGCCGGATTTCCCCGCAGCTCGTGCGCAGCGTCATCGGCGCAGAGGACGCCCGGTTCTGTGAGCACCATGGCTTCGACTGGATCGCCATCCGCAAGGCCATGACCCACAATGACCAGCGACCCGGCAGGGTGCGGGGCGGCTCGACTATCAGCCAACAGACCGCCAAGAACGTCTTCCTCTGGCCACAGCGAAACTGGGTCCGCAAGGGCCTGGAGACCTGGTTCACCGTGCTGATCGAGGCGATCTGGGGCAAGCCCCGGATCATGGAGGTCTATCTGAACTCCATCGAGTGGGGCCCCGGGGTCTATGGCGCCGAGGCCGCCGCCCAGGCCAATTTCCGGGTCAGCGCGGCCCGGTTGAGCCCGGCCCAGGCCGCGCGGCTGGCGGCGATCATCCCCAAGCCGCTCGCCTGGAAAGCGGCCAGGCCCGGCCCCTACATCCAGCGCCGCGGCGGCCACATCGCCGCGGCCGCCGGAACCGTCCGCCGTGACGGCCTGGCCGATTGCGTCCTGTAGCCCCGCGTCGCCTTGAATTCGTTCATAAAGCGAAACCGCTTCCGCGCTGTGTTTACTCGTGGTTAGGGTTGCCAAGTTGTAGGTCAGGGCTGTGCGCTCCGGACCTCTTGGGTAACTTTGGGACTGGACGTTCACGATGAATATGTTCGCAATGGCTGCCGTCGCCACCGCCGCCGCGCTGTCGGCCGCCGACGCTCAGGCCACTGAGTTCGTCACCAATGGCGGGTTTGAGGCGCACAGCGCCAGTGTCACCAGCAACACCCAGTTCGGCGGCGGCTATGGCGGCCAGATCGTCACCGGCTGGACGCCCTTTAGAAATCCGCTCCGCTGCCGCACGTGCCAACCGGTCAGCCACTGCACGC
>JANXXA010000520.1 GCA_025350885.1 Phenylobacterium sp. | reverse complement strand
CGGCTGTAGTCATCGACGGCGACCGCGCCCTTGTCGGTCAGGGTCACGCCGGCGGCCTCCAGACCCAGACCCTCCACATAGGGTTCGCGACCAACGGCGAACATCACCACGTCACTCTCGACCTCGTGGTCGTCGGAGAATTTGCTGACCAGCCCGCCGGCCGATTGTTCGATCGTCGTGTGCTGGGTCCCGAGCAGGACCTTGATCCCGCGCTTCTCCAGCTCCTCCGTCAGGTGGCTGCGCACGTCGTCATCGAAGCCGCGCAGGATGTTGGGGCCCCGGTGGACCAGCGTCGTCTCGACCCCCAGGCCGTTGAAGATACCGGCGAACTCAACGGCGATATAGCCGCCGCCGGCGATAACGATCCGCTTGGGTAGCGCGGCCAGCTGGAACGCCTCGTTAGAGGTGATCGCCAGATCGCCGCCCGGCAGGGCGCTGGGCCGCCAGGGCCGGCCGCCGGTGGCGATCAGGATCTTGTCGGCGGTCCGCGTCCCCAGGCCGTCGATCGCCACGGTATGAGCATCGATCAGCCGGGCCTTGCCATGCGCCAGGTCCGCACCGGCGTTCTGCAGATTGCGGACATAGATGCCGGAGAGACGGGCAATCTCCTGGTCCTTCTCGGCGAGGAACGTCGGCCAGTCGAAGGTCGCCCCCTCAATGGTCCAGCCATAGCCTTTCGCCGTCTTGAAATGGTGGGCGAATTCCGAGGCGTAGACCATGAATTTCTTGGGCACGCAGCCGCGGATCACGCAGGTGCCACCGACCCGGTGCTCCTCGGCCACCGCCACCTTGGCGCCCGACATGGCCGCCACTCGGGCCGCGCGCACGCCGCCTGAGCCCGCGCCGATGACGAAGAGATCGTAGTCGTAAGTCGCCACGGCAGAGGTCCTTCCTCAGGGTTCGATCGTCTTGACGCCGCTCATCTAAGGCTCGAGACGGCTTACGCCGTCCGGGCCACCGATCAGCGCCTGGTCGGCCAGGTCGAGAAACAGGCCGTGATCGACGACCCCGGTGACGCTCTTCAGCGCGAACGCCAGCGCTGCGGGCTCCTCGATCCGCCCGCAGGCGGCGTCATAGATGAGGTTGCCGCCGTCGGTCCGCACAGGGGCGCCGTCCTTCATCCGCAGGCGGGGCGCAGCGCCGATATCGCATTCGCCCAGCGCGTCGCAGATGCGCAGCGCCGTGATCTTGTGCCCGAACGCCACGACCTCGATGGACAGGGGGAATTGCCCCAATGTCTGCACCACCTTGCCGGCGTCGGCGATGACGACACAGCGGCGTGACGCCTCCCAGACCAGCTTCTCGCGCAGCAGGGCCCCGCCGGCGCCCTTGATCAATGACAGCCCCGGGCCGATCTCGTCGGCGCCGTCCACAGTCAGGTCGATCTCAGCGGTTTCGCCCAGCTCAGCGACCGCCATGCCAAGACTGGTGGCCAGCTCGGCCGTCGCCGTCGAGGTCGCCACGCAGGTGATCTTGAGTGCGCGCGCCGCCAGCGCCTTGACGAACCAGACCGCCGTCGAGCCCGTGCCCAGGCCCACGACCATGCCATCGTCGACCAACAATGCAGCGGCTTGACCGACCGCACGCTTCTGCGCGTCGATGTCGCTCAATTCAACACCCGTGGAGCAGACTGGCGGAGATCGGAAATCATCCGCGCGCGCCCTTCCGGCCTAGCTTCATCGCCCGGAACCGCGCCGCCCAGCCGGGCTTTTCGAGCTGCGCGCCACGCTCCAGGGCCAGGGCGTCTGGCGCCACGTCGCGGGTGATCACCGAGCCAGAGCCGGTGTAGGCCCCTGCCCCGATGGTCACCGGCGCCACAAGCGAACTATTCGAGCCGATGAAGGCGTTCGCGCCCACATGGGTCTCGTGCTTGTCGAAGCCGTCGTAGTTGCAGAAGATCGTCCCGGCGCCGATGTTCGCCCCCGCCCCCACCGAGCCGTCGCCCAGATAGCTCAGGTGGTTGGCCTTGGCGCCCTTGCCCACGGTGACCTTCTTGACCTCGACGAAATTGCCGATGTGAGCGGCCTCGCCAATGTCGGCGCCCGGCCGCAGCCGCGCATAGGGCCCGACGATGGCGCCTTCGCGGACCATGCAGCCCTCAAGGTGGCTGAAGGCGCGGATCAGGGCGCCGGTCTCCACCGTCACACCCGGGCCGAAGACGACGAATTGTTCGAGCGTCGCGCCGGGCGCGATCTGGGTGTCCCAGGCCAGGTGCACCGTCTCCGGCGCGACCATGGCCACGCCCTCGGTCAACAGATGCGCGCGGCGGCGCTGCTGGAAAGCCGCTTCGGCCTGGGCCAGCTGCATCGGGGTGTCGCAGCCCATCACCGCGCTTTCCGGGGCGATGGACGCCTTGACGCGCGCCTCATCGACGGCCGCCAGGTGGACGATCTCGGTCAGGTAGTATTCGCCCTTGGCGTTGTCGTTGGTCGTCCGGTCAAGCCAGCCGAACAGCCGGCCCTTCTCGGCGCAGAGCATGCCGGCGTAACAGGCCTTGACCGCGCGTTCCTCGGGCGTCGCCTCCTTGGCCTCGACGATCCGCATCACATGGCCGTCGGCGCCGCGGATCAGCCGGCCGTAGAGCAGGGCGTCGTGCGGTTCGAACCCCAGCAGCGCCAGGGCCACGCCGTCGCGGCGCATGGCGAACAGCGGCTCCAGGTCGTGCGGCGTCAGCAGCGGACAGTCGGCGTTGGTCACCAGCACATCGCCGGTGAAGTCGGCCAGCGCCGCGCGCGCCGCCAGCACCGCGTGGCCGGTGCCGAGCGGCGGGTCCTGCACCGCCACCGCTTCCTCACCCAGCCGCCGGGCGACCAGGTCGCGCACCGCCCCGCCTCCGGCGCCCACCACCACCACGATCCGCTCGCAGCCGCTGGCCTCGACGGTGTCGATCACCCGGTCCAGCAGCGTCCGGCCACCGACCTTGTGCAGCACTTTGGGGACAACGGACTTCATCCGCGTGCCGGCTCCGGCGGCGAGGATCACGGCGGCGCGGGCGGTCATCGGCAACGTCCTTTCAGGCCGAGTCGTCGAATGCGACCCGACGCTTACCAAGCCTTGGCGCCGGGGGCGAGAAACAGCTAGCTTCCAGCACAGTTCTGGGGAGCCCATCATGAAACGTCGCGTCGGTCCTGCCGCCCTTCTATCCGCCTGCGCCATCGGTGCGGTGAGCACGGCCTGGGCCGCCCCGTCACCCGCACCGAAGGACCCCAAGGCTTTGGAGGCGGCTTTCGACGCCAGGATCGATCCCGCCGAGATGGGCGGCTGGCTGAAGCTGCTGGCGGCCGAGCCCAACCACGTGGGCTCCAGGCACGACAAGACCAACGCCGAATGGATCGCCGCCCAGCTGAAATCCTGGGGGTGGGACGCGAAGATCGAGACATTCGAGGTGCTTTACCCCACGCCGCTCAGCGAGACCCTGGAGCTGGTCAGCGGCGCGGGTGCGCCCTTCAAGGCCACGCTGACCGAGCCGCCGATCGCTGGCGACCCCGCCACCCAGACCAAGGACGCGTTGCCGGCCTATGTCGC
>JANXXA010000517.1 GCA_025350885.1 Phenylobacterium sp. | reverse complement strand
GTCGAGGTGCTGCATCTGGCCGGCGCCGAGGACGGCTTCATCGCCGCGCTGTTCCAGTTGCGGTTTGCCCGGGTGGCGGGCCAGGCGGGCCTGCTGGGCGCGGTGGCCGCCGCCGCCCTGGGGGCCGGCCTGCGGCTGGCGGGCGGCGGCGAGGGCCTGACGCCGGCCTTGCCGCTGGCCTGGAGCGACCTCCTGGCGGTCCTGCCCTGCCCGCTGCTGGCGGCCCTGGTCGCCGCGGCGGCGGCGCGGATCACCGCCATGCGGCTGATCAGGGACATGCGCTAGTGTGGCGGCCATGAGATCGCTGGCGGCCCTGCTGATCGTGGCGCTGATCTGGCTGGCTGGCCTGATGGCCTTCGCCGCGCGGGTGCAGCAATCGACGCCGAGCCCCAAGCCCGCCCCAGCCGACGGCATCGTCGCGCTCACCGGGGCCAACTCCAACGAGCGCATGGCCGCGGCGGTGACCCTGTTGTCCGAGCACCTGGGCCGGCGCGTGCTGGTCTCCGGCGTCAACCGCGACGTCACCCGCGACCAGCTGCGCGCCACCTCCAACACCGTGCGTCGGCTTTATGACTGCTGCGTCGACCTGGGCTTCACCGCGCTGGACACCGTCGGCAACGCCCGCGAGACGGCCGAGTGGACCAAGGCCATGCGCTTTACGAGCCTGATCGTGGTCACCTCCGACTACCACATGCCGCGCGCCATGCTGGAGCTGCGCGCCGTGCTGGGGCCCTCCGGCGTGGCCCTGCAGAGTTATGCAGCGCCCACCCCGTCTCTGAAGGCCAGGCAATGGTGGCGCTCGCCCCGCGCCGCGCGCCTGATGGTGGTGGAATATTGCAAGTATCTGGCGATCCTGGGCCGTGACGCCGTCCTGCGCCTCGGCCCTCGCGAGGCGCCCCAGGCGCAACAGAAAGGCTGAACGTGATCACCGTCCGATCCCTGATCTATGTGGTGGCCTTTTACGCCTGGTCGGTGTTCTGGGTGCTGCTGATCTCGCCCCTGATGCTCGGGCCGCGCCGCTGGATGGTGAATTCCTGGCGCATCTGGTCGCACGGGGTGATGCTGCTGCTGCGGGTGATCTGCGACATCCGTGTCGAGCTGCGCGGGGCGGAATTCATCCCCGCCGGCCGCGCCCTGATCGCGCCCAAACACCAGTGCATGCTGGATGTCTTCGCCCAGTTCGCCTGGCTGCCCGACAGCTGCTTCGTCACCAAGAAGGAGCTGATGTGGATCCCGTTCTTCGGCTGGTATGCCTGGAAGGCGCGGATGATCGTCGTCGACCGCGCCGGCCAATCCGCGGCGCTGCGCAAGATGGTCGCCGACGCCAAGGACCGCTTTACCCACGAACGCCAGCTGGTGATCTTCCCGGAGGGCACGCGAGGGCGCCCCGGCGTGGCCGGCGACTACAAGCCCGGCATCGCCGCCCTCTACCGCGAGATCGACGTGGCGGTGACGCCGATGGCCACCAACGCCGGCGTCCACTGGCCGGCGCATGGCTTTCTGCGCAGGCCCGGGACCATCGTCTATGAATACCTGCCGCCGATCCCGCCGGGCCTGAAGCGCGCGGAGTTCATGCGCATCCTCGAAGACCGCATCGAGACCGCGTCGATGCAGCTCAACAGTCTCTAGCCTCGCGCGCCTCCACCAACCGCAGCAGCGCCTGCATCGCAGGGTCGCGCAGCCCCATCTCGGCCAGGTGCTCGACCAGGTCGGCCAGGTAGTCGGTATTGCGGCCCGAGAGGCCCTGGGCGCCGGCGATCAGCTCGGCCTGGCGCTCGAGGCTCAGCGCGCCGGCCCATTGCGGGTGGTCGGGGTCGGAGAGGAAGACCAGCGCCTCGACGCGGCGGCCGTCGGCCAGGCGCACGGGCCGGTGCGCCGCCACATAGGTCTCGGTCGGCTGTTCGCGCTCCATAAGGTAGGCCTGGACGCCGGCCCAGTCGGCGGGCGCGATCCGATAGGCCATCCCGCGCACCGATCCGCCGGGCGCAAGGCCCAGCACCAGGCCCGGCCGCTGAGGGGTTCCGCGATGATGGACGGAATAGATGCAGAAAGCGCGGCGGCGGCCGTGCAGGGTGGCCGGCGACCGCTCCGCGAAGGCGAACCCGGGTCGCCACATCAGCGAGCCATAGCCGAAGACCCAGAATTCGTCAGACATTCCGTCCCGCCGCTGTAAGACGCAAGGCCAATGTCTCTGCCCGATCCTCACCCGCCCCGCAAACGCCTCAGGCTCGGCCTGTGGCTGCCCTTCGCCGCCTTGACGCTGGCGGTCGCCGGCTGGTCGGGCGCCTGGGTCTGGGCGCGCGGCCAGGCGCTGAGCCGGATGGACGCCGCTGTCCTGCGCCTGGGTCAGGCGGGCTTTCCGATCACCTGGAAGGACCGCACGGTCGGCGGCTATCCCTTCCGTATGGACATCAGCCTGACGGAGGTCGCCGCGCGCGCGCCCTCGGGCTGGGCGCTTGCGACGCCGCGGATCGAGGGCGAAGCGTTCCTGCACGGGCTCACCCACTGGCTGATCGCCGCGCCGCAGGGGCTGACCTTTGTGCGTCCCATCGGCGGGGCGGTGGCGGTCAAGGGCCAGCTGATCCGCGCCAGCCTCAGCCATCCGGGCCAGCGGCCGCCCAGCGTCTCGTTCGAAGGCGTCAAGCTGGTGTTCGAACCGGCCGCCGGCGCCGCGCCATTTGCCCTGGAAAGCGCCGGACGGGTCGAGTTCCACCTGCGCGCCGGCCCGGACGACGAGGGCGGGGTGTTCGCCACGGTGGACGCCGGCAAGGCCCGGGCCGCCACCCTGCTCGGCCGCGTCGCCGGCGACAGGCCGGTGGCCATGGTGTGGAACTCGACGCTGTCCCGGATGAGCGCGTTTTCCGGCGGGACCTGGGCGCAGGCGGTGCGCCACTGGTCTGACGCGGGCGGACGGATGACCGTTCGCCAGGGCGGGATCACCGCCGGCGATGCGACGGCGAGCGCCAGGACGGGGGCGCTGAGCGTCGCCGCCGACGGCCGGCTTGCCGGCGTGCTGGACCTTACTCTTCGCCAGGCGCCGCGTGTGCTGCGGGTGCTGGGCGAGGCCGGCGCCATCCCCCCGGAGGCCGCCGCCGCCGGTGTCATGGTGGTCCAGGCGCGGCAGGGCGCGGGCGACACCGCCCAGGCGGCGTTGAATTTTCAGGCCGGGCGCGCGACGCTCGGCCCGGTCGCCCTTGGCCCCGCGCCAAGGGTCTATGAGCCCCGATAGGACAATCGACCCATGGCCTCGTTCTACGACCGCTTCATTCTGCCGAAACTCCTGACCTGCGCCTGCTCGTCGTCGCCGATGATGCGCCAGCGGGCCAAGATCGTGCCGC
>JANXXA010000513.1 GCA_025350885.1 Phenylobacterium sp. | reverse complement strand
CTGGCGGACGTCTACGACTTTGGCCTGCCGCTGCCCAAGGCGCTGGCGGCGATACGTTTTCATCACCAGCTGTTGCCGGAGAACACGATCTTCTCCGAGCCCTACGCGCCATTTCCGAAAGCCCTGACGGCGGCGATGACGGCGCGCGGCTACGGGCTGGAGGATCAGGGCTTCAACGGCGACATCGAGGCGATCCAGATTGTCGGCGCGGCGCCCAGGGCGGCCTCCGATCCCCGGGCGC
Source organism: Phenylobacterium sp. (assembly GCA_025350885.1). Classification (GTDB taxonomy): domain Bacteria; phylum Pseudomonadota; class Alphaproteobacteria; order Caulobacterales; family Caulobacteraceae; genus Phenylobacterium. The sequence goes on along the minus strand of JANXXA010000513.1, from coordinate 2,435 downwards.
GCGGTGTATCGCTGGTCGTGCGCTGACGGGCTTCACTTGCGCGCGGGTCAGGCGTAAGCGGGCGGACATGAGCGCATATCTGTTCGATCCGCCCGCCGTCGTCGCCGTGCCCATCGACGGCCAGGCCGAGACCTTTCCGGTTCGCCGCATCCTCTGCGTCGGGCGCAACTATGCCGCCCACCGGCGCGAGATGGGGGGCGACGACCGCGATCCGCCATTCTTCTTCGCCAAACCCGCTGACGCCATCGTGGCATGCCCCCCCGCTGGGGGGGCTTCGCAAAGCGAAGGGGGCCGGATCGCTGATAGCGTTCCGGTGGGCAAGGACGTGGCCTATCCGCCGAAGACCACCAACCTGCACCACGAGATCGAACTGGTGGTGGCGCTTAAGGTCGGCGGCAGCGACATCGCCGTCGAAGCCGCGCTCGACGTGGTGTTCGGCTATGCGGTCGGCGTCGATATGACCCGGCGCGACCTGCAGAACGCCGCCAAGGACAAGGGCCAGCCCTGGGACAGCGCCAAGGGCTTTGACGCCTCCGCGCCGATCTCGGCGATCCGGCCCTGGACGGGGCCGGCGCCGCAGGGCCGCATCGCGCTGAGCGTCAATGGCCAGGCGCGGCAGGATGCCAGCGTCGCCGACATGATCTGGAACGTCGCCGAGATCGTCTCCGAGGCGTCGAAGCTATGGACACTGGCGGCCGGCGACCTGATCTACACCGGCACGCCGGAGGGCGTCGGGCCGCTGGTCCGCGGTGACCTGGTTGAAGGTGAGGTCGAAGGCGTGGGCTCGCTTCGGTTCACGGTCGTCTGAGCATGGGCCTGACGCTCTATTCCGCCTGGCGCGCGACGGCGCCCTATCGGGTGCGCATCGGCCTGCACCTGAAGGGCCTGAGCTACGACTACGTGCCGATCGACCTGATAAAGGGCGAGCAGCGGGAACCGGCCTACAAGGCGGTCAATCCGCAGGGGCTGACGCCGGCGCTGGATTTGGGCGACGGCGATATCCTCACCCAGAGCGTGGCGATCCTGGAGTGGCTGGAGGAGACGCACCCTGAGCCGGCGATCCTGCCGAAGGACGCGCTGGCCCGGCAGCGGGTGCGGACCATGGCGCTGATCATCGCCTGCGACATTCATCCGCTGAACAACACCCGGATCGGGCGCGCGCTGAACCGGCTGGGGGTCAGCAAGGACGACAACCTGGCCTGGGTGCATCGCTGGATTTCAGACGGGTTCGACACCCTGGAGCCGATGGTGGTGAAGTACGGCCGGGGGTTCGCATTCGGCGAGACGCCGACCCTCGCCGACTGCTGCCTGATCCCGCAGGTCTATTCCGCCAACCGCTATGAGCTGGACCTGACGCCCTGGCCGGCGATCCGGTCGGCAAACGAAACCGCCCTGGCGCATCCGGCGTTCCAGGCGGCCCATCCCAACAAGCAGCCCGACGCGGTATTGGTCTGACATGCTCGACGATCTGAAAGCCAACAACCGCGCCTGGGCGCAGCGCAAGGTCGCCGGCGATCCCGGCTTTTTCAAGCGGCTGGAGGGCCAGCAGGCGCCGGAATATCTGTGGATCGGCTGTTCCGACAGCCGGGTGCCCGCCAACGAGATCGTCGATCTGGATCCCGGCGAACTGTTCGTCCACCGCAACGTCGCCAACCTGGCCCCGCCGCAAGACGCCAACTATCTGAGCGTGCTGCAGTTCGCTATCGACGTGATCAAGGTCAAGCACGTGATGGTGGTCGGCCACTACGGCTGCGGCGGCATCGCCGCGGCGATCGATGGCAAGCGCCGCGGCCTGGTGGATCACTGGCTGCACCCGATCCGAGAGGTCCATCACGAGCACCGCCACGAGCTCGACGCGATCCCCGAAGAGCGCGCCCGGCTGAACCGACTTTGCGAGCTGAACGTGATCCGCCAGGTCCGCAACGTAGCGTCCGACCTGTTCGTCCAGGACGCCTGGGCGCGCGGCCAGCCGGTCTGCGTCCACGGCTGGGTCTATTCGCTGCGCGACGGCCTGGTGAACGATCTCAACGTGACCATCGCGGGCCCTGATGACCTGGCGGCTCTGGACTGAGCCTTTGGAGCCAGCGTGCTGAATCAAGTTTTACCAGCTTTGGCGCCCATTCCTTTACGCTGACCGGCCAGACTGGACGCCCAGCTTTCGGAAATCGGGTGTCCAGATGCGGATCCATCCCCAGCGGCGTGGCTTGGCTTCAAGGACCCGCAGAGGCCTGTTCCGGCGCTTCGCAGGCGACCGGCGCGGGGTCAGCGCCGTGGCGTTCGCCATCTCCTTCGCGGTCCTGGCGCCGATGACGCTGGGTATTTTCGACGTCTACACGTCCACCGAACAGCGGGGGAAACTGCAGGACGCCCTGGATGCGGCGACCCTCTACGCCGCGCGGTCCCCGGCGGTGACCACCGCCGACATCGCCGCCGCC
>JANXXA010000470.1 GCA_025350885.1 Phenylobacterium sp. | reverse complement strand
CCGGGTGTTGCGCAGATCGGGGCAGTTCTCCTTGAACGCCAGGCCCATGACCAGCACCCGCGCGCCCTTGGCCGCCACGCCGCGTCCGGCCATCGCGGCGACCAGTTCATGCGCCACGTGACCGCCCATGGCGTCGTTGATCCGGCGCCCGGCCAGGATCACCTCGGGGTGATAGCCAAGCTGTTCGGCCTTGTGCGTCAGATAGTAGGGATCGACCCCGATGCAGTGGCCGCCGACCAGGCCAGGCCGGAAATTGAGGAAATTCCATTTCGTCGCGGCGGCTGCCAGGACTTCGGCGGTATCGACACCAAGCCTTTGGAATATCATCGAAAATTCGTTGATCAGGGCGATGTTCAGATCCCGCTGGGTGTTCTCGATCACCTTGGCGGCCTCGGCCACCCGGATCGAACTGGCCAGGTGCGTCCCCGCCGTCACCACCGAGGCATAGAGCGCATCGACAAACGCCGCGGCTTCCGGCGTCGAGCCCGCCGTCACCTTGACGATATCGGCCAGCCGGTGGGTCGGATCGCCCGGGTTGGCCCGTTCTGGGCTGTATCCGGCGAAGAAGTCGCGATTGAACGCCAGGCCGGAGACCCGCGCCACCACCGGCACGCAGTCCTCCTCGGTCGCGCCCGGATAGACCGTACTTTCATAGATTACCAGACTGCCCTTGCCAATCGCCGCGCCGACGCTGGCGCTGGCGGCCATCAAGGCGCTCAGGTCCGGCCGTTTGTCGGCGTCTATGGGGGTCGGCACCGTGACGATGAACACGTTGCAGGTCGCAAGGTCGCGGGGATCGCCGCTGAGCTGCAACCCCGCGGCGGACGCCAATTCGGCGGCGGAAACCTCCAGCGTGCGGTCCACGCCGGCCCGCAGTTCGGCGATCCGCTCGGCCTTGATGTCAAAACCCACCACCGCGTTATCGGCGGCGAAGGCCACCGCCAGCGGCAGTCCCACATAGCCCAGGCCGATCACCGCGATCTTCGCGGGCGTCCGGGTCAGGGGGTTCAGCATCAGGGCCTCGCGCGCGGTGACATCTGACGCGTCACTAGCACGGTTTTCCGGGCGACCGGGAAGCGGCTACCCCCACAGCTCCGGCGACGGCGGCGCCAGCACCGAGCCGGCGATGACCAGCCCGGGTTCCCGGTCACGCCGCAGCAGCAGCGGACCATCCAGATCGACGAACGCCGCGCCCTGAGCGACGATCATCGCCGGGGCCATCGCAAGCGACGTCGCCACCATGCAGCCGACCATCAGGCCCAGGCCGCGCGCGCGAGCCTCCTGCGCCAAGGCCAGCGCCTCGGTCAGGCCGCCGGCCTTGTCGAGCTTGATGTTGATCAGGCCATAACGCCGGGCGCAGACGGCCAGCTCGGCGCGGGTGTGCAGGCTTTCGTCGGCGCACAGCGGGACGGGGCTCACATAGCCTTCCAGCGCGCCGTCGTCGGCGGCCGGCAGCGGCTGTTCGACCAACTTGACGCCAAGTCGGGCAAGGTCGGGTGCGATCCGTCGCAGCGTCTCGAAGCTCAGACCCTCATTGGCATCGACGATCAGCCGCGCGCGCGGCGCCGCGGCATGCACGGCGGCTACCGCGTCCAGGTCATCGGCCCCGGCGATCTTCAGCTTCAGCATCGGCCGGCGCGCATTGGCCCTCGCCGCTTCGGCCATCGCCCGCGCCGGCCCCAGGCTGATGGTGAAACAGGTCTTCACCGGGTCGAGCCGCGCTCGTCCGGCCAGGGTCCAGGCCCGCATGCCGGCCCGCTTGGCCGCCAGGTCCCAGAGCGCGCAGTCGATGGCGTTGCGCGCCGCGCCGGCCGGCGCCAGGGACTGCAGCGCCGCGCGGTCGGCGCCGGCCTCGATCTGGCCGCGCAGGCCCTCGATCTGCTCCAGCACGCCCGACACCGTCTCGCCGTAGCGGCCATAGGGCACGGCCTCTCCGCGCCCACGACGGGCGCCGTCGGCGATCTCGCAGACGACGACTTCGGCCTCGGTCTTGGAGCCCCGCGAGATAACGAACGCCGCGGCCAGCGGCCAACTCTCGGCCCGGGCGGTGAGCGCCAGCACGCCTAAACCAAGTCCCCCGCCGCCGCATCCAGCAGCAGGTAGAGCCGGCCCGCGTCATCGCCCAGCAGGGTGGCCATCAGGAAGCCCTCCGGATCGCGCACCGCGGCGTCGTCCACCAGGGTCTGGTAACGGCGCACATAGATCTGCGTCTGGCGCTTGACGTCGTCGTCGGTGACCAGCCGGCGCGCGATCCGCCGCGTCGCCGCCGGGGCCAGCCGCGTGACCACCTGGCGTGCGCCCTCCAGGTCGCCGGTCTGCACCGCGGCGGCGATCTCGTCGATCCGCGCCTTGGGCAGCAGCTTGTCGGGCTCGACGCCCATCCTGGCCAGTTCCGCGCCCAGAATATCCTGCAGCCGCTCACCCTCGGCGTCGGCGCCGTCGATGGAGGCCAGCAGATCCTTCCAGGTCCAGGTCTCACCCTCGGGGGCCGGCTCCGGCGGATCGCCGTGGGCGCCTGATGCGCCCGTTGCGCCCAGGCCGCCAGCGGCTTCGAACACCGCGGTGAATTCCGCGTCGGTGGCCGTCGGCGTCAGCTTGAGCCGGGGCCGCAGGCCAGGATCGGCGATGGGCGCACCCGTCACGGGCGCCGCGGGCGCGACCGGGACCGGCTCGCGGACGGGCGCCGGCTCCATCAAGTCTTCAAACGCCAGATCGCCAGAATCTTCGCCCTGCGGCGCAAACGTAGCTGTGGCGGCGAAGCTGGCGATCCGCTCGCGTGCGAGCCCGATCGGACCGGGCCCTGATCCGGCCGGCGGATGCGCCAGGGGCAGGGGTGGCGCGCGCAGGCCGCGCGGTCCCGCCGCCGAGGTTCCCATCAGCCTGACAGCCTCGCTCAGCATCTCGAAATTCAGCCGCACGCGATCCTGGAACGCCGCGTCGATGGCTTGGGCTTCTTCGGCGGTCCGGTGCGCCTGGGCCGTCAGGTCCTCCATGCCCTTGGACACGGCCGTGCGGACCAGCTCGATCTGGCCCCGCGCGCTGACCGGCAGCTGCGCGGCGCGCGTCTCGATCTGCGCCAGCAGGTCCTGAAGTTCCTCAAGCGAGGCCCGCGCCGAGGCGGCCCCCTCCTCCAGCTTACGCGCGGTGGTCGCCCCGGCCTGATCGACCATCTCCGACGAGGTCTCGACCAGCGCGCGAGCTTCGGAAAGCCGGGCCTCGAACACTTTGTTGGCCGTCTGCCCGGCGGCGAACGCGGCTTCGGAGA
>JANXXA010000442.1 GCA_025350885.1 Phenylobacterium sp. | reverse complement strand
GAAGAAGCTGTGGTCCTCGGCCGCCATGAAGGCCTGGGCCAGCTGGGGGGGAATGGCGTCGTAGGGGACGAAGATCCGCCGCTCGCGGGAGAACTCGCCGATCAGGGTGCCGTCCCAGGCATAGGCCCGCGTTGCGGTCGGCGGGTGATAGTCGGCCAGGTCGCCGGCGTCGGGCATGTCGTGGAACAGCCAGGCGGACCAGACGGCCACCGCGAACCCTGCCGCCGCGATCAGGCCAAGCAAGGCCACCCCGGCCATCGCGACCCATCTTTCGCGGGGTAGATCCAACGGACTCACGACCTCCAGAGGCGCCCCGGCCCCTATGGCCTCGTCTAACCGGCTTCGGATGCGGCGCCAACGGGCTCAGGAACGCAGGAAGCTCAGCTATTGGAGCAGGTACATATCGAGAATATGCCCATTCACGCTCATGAGACGGACAACGAGGCCGTTTCCTATTTCTCCCTCCGATTGCCCCTCATGCACGATCCACACGCCATCCCGGAGTGTGGCCTTCATTTCCTTTTGCCACGTCGCCTCTGATCCTATGCGAACTCGCAGTTCCGGATGCGCCTTGATCCAGGCTGCTCGCACCAATTTGATTGCTGACGACCCATCGACGACTTGGGCCGTCTGCGGGCGAGATTTTGAATCGCCAGGGGTCGCGCAGACTGCGGCCATCATCAGCGCCGCAATTGTCGTTGTGAACCTTAGCATTGCGTGAGGCTCGGCGACTTCTTCATCCGTCGAGCAGCGTATCGCGCCGACACTCGATACCAAGAGGGACATATCCTCCGTGTCATCCCGGTTTCCGCGCAGCGGAAGACCGGGACCCATCGACTCCGAGCTGATGGACATGGCGCCGGCGCGGCCATGCGCGCTTTCGAAAGCTGGCGCGTATGGGTCCCGGTCTTCGCCTGCGGCGAAACCGGGATGACATTGTGGGAGGCTCTTGGCGCCGAAACGCTAGCGCGACGCCAGCCGGGTCGCTTCGGCGAAGTAGTCGTCGATGGAGTCGCCGACGGCGTTCATCAGGCGGGTGCGGCGCTGCGGATCGCGCAGCAGCTCCTCGTCCTCGGGATTGGAGACGAAGCCCATCTCCAGCAGCACGGCCGGCACGTCCGGGGCCAGCAGCACCATGAAGCCGGCGTCGCGCTGGCTGCGGCGCAGCAGCGGCGCCTTGCCCTCGATGCGGGTGACCAGGGTCTGGGCGAAGGCGGCGGAGCGGTTCTTGGTGGCCCGCTGGGTCAGGTCGAAGAGGATGTCCTGCACGCCGCGGTCGCCGGTCAGGCTGGCCTTCATGAACCAGTCGTCCTGTTTGACGAAGCGCACGGCGCGGTTCGAAGCCTTGTCCGACAGGGTGTAGACGGAAGCCCCGCGCAGGCTGGCGTCCGGCCCCGAGTCGGAGTGCAGCGAAATGAACAGATCCGCCCCGGCGCTCTGGGCGACCCGGACGCGGCGGTCCAGCGGCACATAGGTGTCATCGTCGCGGGTCAGCACCACGCGATAGCGCGACGAGCGTTCCAACCGGGCCTTTAGCGACAGGGCGGCGGCAAGGTTGACGTCCTTCTCGAAGCCCAGGGCGCCGCTGGCGCCGGGGTCGTGGCCGCCATGGCCGGGATCGATGACGATGACTTTCTTCAGCGACACCAGGGTCGCCCGCGCGGGCGCGATCTTCGGCCGAAGCTTCAGCGCCACGGGCATGGGCGCGGTCGATGAGGCCAGTTTAACGCCGGCTGTGGGCTGGGCGGCCACGTCGATCACATAGCGGTAGTGCTCGATGCCGTCGGCCGGCGGCAGCAGGAACCGGCCGCGCACCTTGGCGTCGGCGACAAGTTCGAGCACCAGCCGCGCGCCCGCTGTGGTCTGGTCGATGCTCCAGGAACGGACAAGCCCCTGGCCCGCGCCCTGCAGGCCCCCCAGGGCAGAAACCCCGGACAGGATGACCACGGCGTGACCGTCCGAGCCGTCGGACACCAGCTTGCCGCTGGCGGCCTGGTCGAGATCCATAACGATGCGGGTCGCCTGGGCGTCGCCGCCGAGCCGGACCTTCAGCAGGCCTGCGGCGGAGGCCGCGGCCCGGGTCATCGACACGGCGGCCACAGCGCAAGCCAGGACGGCCGCGGCGACGGCCGGGCCCCTTCGACTCCGCATCCCGCTCTGCAGCCCGGCCCGCATGACGCCTCTAACCCCTGCGCCGGTCGCTATGGCCGGCACTACCCAGGATCCATATACGCGCGGCCGGGGTAGACAAACGGTTAACCGGGTCTTGCCGTCCGCACATTCCGGGTACGGCTTTCCTTTTGCGGTCGGCTGTTGCAAAGTCCCGCCGCGCGCCAATCCGCCTCCCGCGTCAAGCGAGGGCAAAGGGGTCGCGCGACAAACCCGCGTCAGCTGACCGTATTTCCGGCGAGCGACGCTCTATCCGATCCGCGTCACCTGACGCGCCTGGGAACACACCCGATGGGCAGCGCTGCTCAAAATCATTCGCGGGCCACGTCACGGCCCCAAGCCTCCCGAGACGCCATGCGTGGCGCTCCCGCGGGTGGCGCACGCGCCCGTCGCACAAACAGCCGGCTGCGCCTGGACCCTGCGTCCAGGGCGCGCCGCGGAGACACATCCAATGCCCAAGAATATGTTGATCGACGCAGCCCACGCCGAAGAGACGCGTGTGGTGGTGGTCGATGGATCGCGCGTTGAAGAGTTCGATTTCGAAAGCGCCAGCCGCAAGCAGCTCAGAGGTAATATCTATCTTGCCAAGGTGACGCGCGTTGAGCCGTCGCTGCAGGCGGCGTTCATCGAGTATGGCGGCAATCGCCATGGCTTCCTGGCTTTCAACGAAATCCACCCCGACTACTATCAGATCCCCGTGGCCGACCGCGAAGCGCTGATGCGCGAAGAGGTCGACGACGAGGACGAACATCACGATCCTCGCGGCCGGCGGGGCGCCGCCAGCGCCGAGGCGACCTCCGAAGACGATGAGGAGGACCACGACGTCGCCTCCGAGGACGACGATGATGTGATGGAAGAAGAGGTCGCGCGGCGTCGCCGGCGACTGATGCGCAAATACAAGATCCAGGAAGTGATCCGCCGCCGGCAGATCATGCTGGTACAGGTCGTCAAGGAGGAGCGAGGCAACAAGGGCGCGGCGCTGACCACCTATCTGTCGCTGGCCGGCCGCTATGGCGTGTTGATGCCGAATACCGCTCGAGGGGGCGGCATCTCGCGCAAGATCGAAGCGGTAACCGATCGCCGGCGCCTGAAGGGCGTCGTCCAGAGCCTGGACGTGCCGCAGGGCATGGGCCTGATCGTACGGACCGCCGGCGCCAAGCGCACCAAGGCCGAGCTGAAACGGGACTACGACTATCTGCTGCGGCTGTGGGAGAACATCCGCGAAACCACCCTGCATTCGATCGCGCCGGCCCGGATCTACGAGGAAGAGGACTTGGTCAAGCGGGCGATCCGCGACCTCTACGACAAGGACATCGACGGGGTGTTCGTCGAGGGCGCCGCGGGCTTCAAGGAAGCCCGCGACTTCATGCGCATGCTGATGCCCAGCCAGGCCAAGAAGGTGCAGCTCTACACCGAACCAACGCCGCTGTTCGTCAAGCACCGGGTCGAGGACCACCTGAGCCAGATCTATTCGCCGGTCGTGCCTCTGCGCTCGGGCGGCTATCTGGTGATCAACCAGACCGAGGCCCTGGTCGCGGTCGATGTGAACTCCGGAAAATCCACCCGCGAGCGCAACATCGAAGCCACCGCGCTGAAGACCAACATGGAGGCGGCCGAGGAAACCGCCCGGCAGCTGCGCCTGCGCGACCTGGCCGGCCTGATCGTCATCGACTTCATCGACATGGACGAGTCGAAGAACAACCGGACGGTCGAGAAGATCCTGAAGGATTGCCTCAAGGACGACCGGGCCCGCGTGCAGATGGGCAAAATCTCACCCTTCGGCCTGATGGAAATCAGCCGTCAACGCCGCCGCACCGGGGTGCTGGAAGGCACCACCCATGTCTGTGAGCATTGCGCGGGCACCGGGCGGGTGCGCTCGGTGGAATCCAGCGCCCTGGCGGCGCTGCGGACCCTGGAGCTCGAGGCGCTGAAGGGTGGCGGCGAGGTCACGCTGAAGACCCCCCGCGCCGTCGGCCTCTACATCCTGAACGAGAAGCGCGCGCACCTGGCGCGCCTGCAGCAGACCCTGGGGCTGTTCGTCACCGTGCTGGTCGATGACGAGATCGCCCACGCCGAGTGCCAGATCGAACGCACTTCGATGGAGACCCGGCCGGACCACGTGGCCGCGGCGGCCCCTGCGGCAGCCTATGAGCCGATGGTCGATGACGGCTATGACGACGAAGCCGTCGAGGACGAGGACGAGGAAGACGAACAGGACGAGATCGAGATCGCCATCGAGCGGGAAGACACCGACGACGACTCTCCGCCCGTAACCGCCCGCGCCCCGCGTGACGACGACGAGAACCGCGAGGACGGTGATGGCCGTAACCGGGGCCGCCGACGCCGCCGTCGCGGCCGCCGCGACGGTGAACCCCGCGAGCCGCGCGAGGCCTCGGACGCACCGGCCGCCGCGCCGCGCGCCGCCGACGCGCCGCGCAGCGATGATCTGGACGGCGATGGCCGCCGACGCCGCCGCGGCCGCAGAGGCGGCCGCCGGATGCGCGACGACAGCCGGCCCGCCGACGCCTTTGCCTGGACGCGACCCTGGGTGCCCTACGGCGACGATCCCTTCGTCTGGTTCGACCCGTCGGAAGACATGAAGCAGCCGGCCGCCGCCGGCAACGACGGGCGCGAGACGCCGCGCGTCGCGGCGCAGGCTGTCGCTTCGGCGCCGGTCGCCCGAGCGGCGCCCAGTGGTCCCGAAGACGAGATCTGGGTCGAGCTGCCCGCCGCCGAGGAACGCCCCAAGCGTGCCCGCCGTGGACGCGGTCGCGGCCGAGACGCTGATGCGCCGACCCCCGAGGCGACTCATGAGCCCCAGGTCGACGCGGTCATCGCGGCGCCCGAACCGCTGACCGAGAGCCTCGAGG
>JANXXA010000398.1 GCA_025350885.1 Phenylobacterium sp. | reverse complement strand
CCGCCATCGTCGCCGACGCGGGCATCCCCGGCGCGGTGACCATCGCCACCAACATGGCCGGCCGCGGCACCGACATCCAGCTGGGCGGCAACGTCGACATGAAGGTCGCCAAGTGGCGCGAGGATCAGCGGGCGGGGAACGTCGAAATCACCCCGGAAATGGCGCTGGAGGTCCGCGAGCGGATCGAGGGCGAGATCGCCGGCGCCAAGCAGCAGGCGCTAGCCGCCGGCGGCCTGTTCGTGCTGGGCACCGAGCGCCACGAGAGCCGGCGCATCGACAACCAGCTGCGCGGCCGCACCGGCCGGCAGGGCGACCCCGGCCATTCGAAGTTCTTCCTTTCGTGCGAGGACGACCTCCTGCGCATCTTCGCCGGCGAGCGCCTGGACGGGATCATGCGCACCTTCGGGGTCCAGGAAGGCGAGGCGATCACCCACAAGTGGCTGAACAGCGCCATCGCCACCGCCCAGAAGCGGGTCGAGCAGCGCAACTATGAGATCCGCAAGAACCTCTTGAAGTACGACGACGTGGTCAACGACCAGCGCAAGGCGGTGTTCGAGCAGCGCGCCGAGTTCATGGCCTCAACGGACCTGTCCGATGTGGTCCGTGAGATGCGCCTGGACACCATCGAGGATTTCGTCGCCCGCCACCTGCCGCCTAAGGCCTATGCCGAGCAGTGGGACATCGATGGCCTGGACGAGCACGTCCGCGGCTATCTGGGCCTGGAGCTGCCGCTGAAGGTCTGGGCCGGCGAGGACGGCATCGCCAACGAGGAGATCGAGGAGCGGCTGGTCAAGGCCGCCGACGCGCGGGCCGCCGAGCGCGACGCCCAGGTCGGCGAACACATGCGCACGGTGGAACGCAGCTTCATCCTGCAGATGATCGATCTGCAGTGGCGCGAGCACCTGATGCACCTGGACCACCTGCGCAATGTCATCGGCCTGCGCGGCTATGGCCAGCGCGATCCGCTGAACGAGTACAAGACCGAGGCGTTCAGCCTGTTCGAGGCCCTGATGGTCACGCTGCGCCAGAACGTCACCCGCTGGCTGATGACCGTGGAGTTCCAGTTCGAGACGCCGGCGCAGCCGCCGCCCCAGTTTGGAGCGGGGGGCCAGTTCCAGGAGATTCACCTCGACCCCTTGACCGGAGAGAACGCCGCGCGGATGGGCGCCCTGCCCGATGGCCTGAACGTCGAGCAGCGCCAGGCCCTGCCGGTCTCAGCCCTGCCGGAAGACTGGGAACACACCGGCCGCAACTCGCCCTGCCCCTGCGGCTCCGGCAAGAAGTTCAAGCACTGCCACGGGGCGCTGGTCTGAGGTCAGGTCGCGCGCGCCCGAGCCCGGGGTTCAGCCCGGCCGTACGATGTGGCCGTCGTCCGGGCTGACCTGGCCGGCCACCACCTGGCCATAGAGCGCCAACAGCGCGTCGGGGCCCTGGTGCGATCGCAGCCGCAGCCAGGGGCTGGCCGCGACGAAGGCGCGGAGCGCGGCGTCGAACCGCGCTTCCAGGTCGGCCGGACCCCAATCCTTGATCCGTTGGCGGATACGGTCGGGCGCAAAGAAGAACACCGGCGCGGGCCCTGTGGCCGGTGGCGCACCACCCAGGGCGTCCCAGTGGGTGATCCCGACCCCCAGACTGAGCATCAGCGACGGACCCAGAGCCTCGTGCACCGCCCGGGTCACGGCGCTTCGTCCGGCGAAATCGACATAGGCGGCGGGGCCATCGGACGTCAGGCTGGACAGCGCGTCATAGGCGACCACGTCATCGTAGAGGTCCAGGCGCCTCAGCAGGTCCGCGTGATCCGGCGAGGTCAGGCCGATCACCCTGACACCGCGACGCCGGGCGAGCCACGCCAGACCCATGGCGGTTTTGCTGGACGCGCTCGACAGCACCAGCGCCGCCAGCGAACTCTCGGCCAACTGGTCGTCGAGCAGGAAGCCAGTCATCAAGAGGGGCCGCAGCAGGCATCGCCAGTCGTCGAATGCGTCAGGCTGGGCTACCTGGTAGGCGTTGTAGGTTGGCGGCAACGCGGCCCGGTGCGCGGAGGTCTCGACAAAGCCCGCGCCTCGCGCCTCAAGCCGGGCGACGGTGTGGCTCGACATCGGCCAGTAGCCGAACAGCCG
>JANXXA010000366.1 GCA_025350885.1 Phenylobacterium sp. | reverse complement strand
CCAGGCGGGCGGGGCGCTGAACGCGCTGTTCATCGAGGGCGCGCGGACCGGCCGGATCTTCATCCAGGGGCCTGGCGCGGGCGCGGGCCCCACCGCCGCCGCGGTCGCCGCCGATATCGCCGATGTGATGACCGGCGCCGTGCGACCGGTGTTCCAGGCGCCGGCGGCCGAGCTCGAGCCTTTCACGCCGGTCGATCCCTCCCGCAGCGTCGGACGCGCCTATCTGAGGTTTCTGGTCAAGGACCAGCCGGGCGTCATCGCGGCGGTGTCCGAGACCCTGGCCGAGGCCGGCGTCTCCATCGAGAGTTTCCTGCAGAAGCCGGTGGAAAAGGCCACGAACATACCTGAAGGGGGCGTGCCGATCGTCATCACCACCCACGCGGTGGCGCAATCGGTGCTGACGGCGGCCATCGAACGGATCGCCGGCCTGCCCGCTGTGCTCGACCGTCCGCGCCTGCTACGCATCGCCCGCATCTGACGACACCGGAGACGCTGACCACATGACTTCCGAAATCCTCGACCGCAGCCTGGTGCTGGATGCAGTCCGCGTCACCGAGATCGCCGCCATCGCCGCCTGGAAACTGGTCGGCCGGGGCGACGAAAAGGAGGCCGACCAGGCCGCCGTGGACGCTATGCGCACCGCGCTGAACGACCTCGACATCGACGGCGAGATCGTCATCGGCGAGGGCGAACGCGACGAGGCGCCCATGCTCTACATCGGCGAGAAGGTGGGCAAACCGTCCGGCAAGCACAAGATCGACATCGCGCTGGATCCCCTGGAAGGCACCACGCTCACCGCCAAGGCCATGGCCAATGCGCTGGCGGTGATGGCCTGGGCGCCCAAGGGCACCATGCTCAACGCGCCGGACACCTATATGGACAAGATCGCCTGCGGCCCCGGCTATCCGGCGGGCGTCATCGACCTCGACAGGACCCCCGGTGAAAACGTCCAGGCCCTGGCCAAGGCCAAGGGCGTCGAGCCCAGCGAGATCACCGTCTGCGTGCTGGACCGGCCGCGCCACACGGAGATCATCGCGAGCCTGCGAGCCGTCGGCGCGCGGGTCTATCTGATCACCGACGGCGACGTGGCGGGCGTGATGAACACCGCCAACCCCGAGACCGGCGTCGACCTCTACCTGGGCTCCGGCGGCGCGCCCGAGGGCGTGCTGGCCTGTGCGGCGTTGAAATGCGTCGGCGGCCAGTTCCAGGGCCGGCTGGTGTTCCGCAACGCCGACGAAAAGGCCCGCGCCGCGCGCATCGGCATCACCGACTTCGACAAGAAATACGACCTGCACGAAATGGTCCGCGCCGACGCCATCTTCGCCGCCACCGGGGTCACCAAGGGCGCGCTGCTGGATGGCGTCCGGGTCGAAGGCGGCTTCGTCCACACCCACACCCTGGTGATGAACTCGGCGACGCGCACCGTGCGCGAAGTGCGGATGAAGCGGCCGATCTAAGGGGGGAAGGCCAAGCCCGATCCCTTGAGCAGGCGAACTTCGTTGTCCTAAAGCTGCTCAGTACATGCCATTGATAGGCATGGAGCATGACGCAGACGTCGCGGCGCTAATGCGCGAGCTAGACGAAGCCCATGCTGCGCTTGCGGCCCTGCGCGACAGCGAGGCCCACTATCGCACCTTGTTCAATTCATTCGACGACGGCTTCATGGAGGTCGAGGTCGTCCAGGAGGCGGACGGGCGTGTTGTCGACTGGCGCTACATGGTCCTCAACCCGGCGTTCGAGCGCCTGACCGGGCTTAAGGACGTTACGGGGCGCCTGGTCAGCGAGTTTCTGCCCGATCTTGAGCCAGAGTGGGCCGAACGGTACACGCACGTTGTGAACACCGGGGAGGCCGTCCACTTCGAAATGCCAGCCTCGGCGCTGGGCCGCTGGTTCAGCGTCTATCTCGCACGCATCGGCAAAGCCGGCAGCCGCCGCGTTGTGGCCATCTATAGCGATGTCACCGAACGCAAGCGGGGCGAGCTTGCGCTGCGCGAGAGTGAGGAGCGGCAGGCCTTTCTGCTCCAACTCAGCGACGCCGTGCGGCTGCTCGCTGATGCGGACGAAATTAAGTTCACGGCGGCGCGACTGCTTGGCGAGCGATTGCACGTCACCCGCGTCTTCTATTTCGACGTGGAGGCCGACGGCGACGATTTCGTGCTGCAACGCGACTATGTCAACGGCGTCCCCAGCGTTGCGGGACGGTTTTCGATCTCACAGTTTGATCCGCACCTAGCCGAAAACTGGCGCGGCGGCCGCACCGTGCATTCGCAGGATGTGGAGTCAGATCAGCTGTACTCGCCGGAGCAGTTGGCGGCGTTCAAAGCGACCCAAGCGCGCGCCTGGCTCGGTGTTCCGCTGGTCAAGACGGGCCGCCTCGTTGCGGTCCTGGGCATGAGCCATGCCGAAGCCCGAGTCTGGACGAAGTCTGAAATCGCGCTAGTCGAGGATGTGGCCGACCGCACCTGGGCGGCGGTCGAGCGCGCGCG
>JANXXA010000341.1 GCA_025350885.1 Phenylobacterium sp. | reverse complement strand
GTTCGACCGCGGCATTGTGTCCGTCCTGCGGCGCGACCCCGGCGTGCGCCGCCTTGCCCGTGACGTCGATCGTGACGACGGTCGAACTCTTCCGCCAGACGGTGACCTTGTCGGGAGCGTCGCCTGGTTCGAGATTCAATTCGACGTCGGCAGTATCGAGTAGCCGGTCGATCAGCTTGCGCGTGCCCGGTGAGCCGCGCTCCTCACTAGTCTCGATCAAAAGTGTGATCGTGTTAAAGTTGGTGAACTTGGAGTTGCGAAGCAGCTCGAGCGCCTTGACCGCTTCGACCACCCCGCCCTTCTCGTCGCCGACGCCGGGGCCGCGCGCGCGCCCGGTCATGGGGTCTCCTTCGATCCGGAACGGTCGCTGGGCGACCGTGCCGGGGCCGAACACTGTGTCAAGATGGCCGATCATCAGGATGCGAGTCTTGCCAGTCCCCCTGAGCGTCGCGACGATATTTTCGGGCAGACCCGGAGCTTCGGCGGCGACCATCTCGACACTGGCACCGAGCGCCTTCAGCCGCGCCTCGAATACCGCGCCTACTTTACGCCCACCTTCGACGTCCCCGGTCCCTGAATCGATGTTGACGACCTGTTCGAGCAATTTCAACTGGTCGGCGCGCGCGGCGGTCGCAGCCTCGAACAGGGGATTCGCGGCGATCGCCGGCGCGGCGAACGCCAATGAAATTGTGCCGGCAAGCAGGGTCATTTTTGTCATGCGGGGTAAAATCCTATGCGAAGGTGCCTTCTACTCTCGTCAGAGAGGGTGGGCAACGGAACAGACAGGCACCCTTCTCATGCATGGCTTGCAAGAACGAACGGACCAGACGGCGAAAATTCGCAGGCCGCTGGCATTTCTGCGCCAAGACCTTCCTTGTGTCAGCTTCGACGGGTTAAGTGGGGTCCAAATTGCCAAGAAAGGTCGAGCTTCACACGGCATGCGCAAGGCAGGCGTGGCCTCATCTGGTCCGGTGCGCCCAAACTGGGGGCACACTGACGTGATGGCGTGGACGGCCCCTGCATCAGCGTAGCTGTGTCATGATGTGGCCGTTGTAGGTCCATGTGTGGACGACCCCTGCGGCGCAAGAGCTTTTGTGCAGCGATGAGCACCGGTCGGGTGCATCCATGTGTTCGGCCTGTTCGCGCAGCGCCGTATGGCTGCTGGCCCTGATGAAGTCCGCAGGCCGGCTCCCTAATCACGTCATCGCGCTCGAAGCGCTGTGACCCCCTGGGTTTTGCCGACCCCCGGTCTGACCGGTTCGTCATCACTACTCAGCTACTCTTATGCCATCCTGCCAACGGGCGTTACCCTGCAGCGCGGACGACGGTCACGCGGTTGCGGCCGCGTAGACTTCTTTGCGCGACATCACCGCCCAGGCAATGCGCGCCGTTTTGTTGGCGAGCGCGACCGTTGCGATCTTCGCAGGCTTGCGCTCCAGGAGCTGCGCCATCCAGGGCTGCCGAGCAGCGTCTTTGCGCGTCATACGCATCACCGCCGTCGCGCCGACCACCAGCAGCCGTCGTAAGTAGCCATCGCCCTGCTTGGTGATCCCGCCCAGTCGTTCCCTGCCGCCAGAGCTGTTCGCTCGAGGGGTGAGGCCGAGCCATGCTGCGAATTGGCGCCCGGAGCGGAACAGAGACGCATCTGGCACCGCTGCTGATATGGCGGATGCGGTGATCGGGCCAATGCCCGGAATCGTGGCGGGCCGGCGGCTCGTCTCGTCGGCGCGGTGCCATGCGAGTATCTGCGTCTCCAATCGGTCGATCTCGCAAGCGAGCGCCCTCAGTTGGGCTGCCAGGCCGTGCAGTGCTGACCGAGCATGAACAGGCAGCTCTCCCTGTTGCTCATGCAAAGCCTTGAGCATCGCGGTCACGCCGCCGGCGCCGACGCCGGTTACAATGCCGTACTCGGCGAGGTGCCCTCGCAAGGCATTGATGAGCATGGTCCGCTGTCGCACCATCAGATCGCGGCTCTTGTGCAGCATCAACACTGCCTGCTGTTCAACGGTCTTCACAGCGACAAACCGCATCGTCGGGCGGGTCACCGCCTCGCAAATCGCCTCGGCGTCTGCTGCGTCGGTCTTCCCACGCTTCACGTACGGCTTCACATAGGCAGGTGGCATCAGCCGCACCTCGTGCCCCAACGCGATCAGTTCCCGAGCCCAATGATGCGCTGATGCACATGCCTCCATGCCTACGAGGCAACTTGGAAGATCGGTGAAAAAGCCAACCACCTCTGCGCGTCGAAGCTTGCGCCGGACGAGAACCGCCCCGTCGCTGCCGATCGCGTGTACTTGGAAAACACTCTTCGCCAGATCCAAACCGACGGTAACAACCTCCTGCTTCATGTGCCGACTCCTAGACGTGGACCTACAACGGCCACATCATGACACAGCTACGCTGATGCAGGGGCCGTCCACGCCATCACGTCAGGTCCAAACCCAATCAGACGTTTAATATGGCGCTGATGTGGTGATTCAAAGGGTTCCTTGATCAAGGACACTAGTGATTTCAGCTTCCTGATTCGATGAGGCTAAAGGGCGCCCACGCCCATGGGTCGGCCCAGGTTGCTTGGGGACTGAAGTTGGATCTGGCGTAAGCGCCGTCGCGAGCCCACCTTGCGGACCTGAAGCGCAGCGCCGAGTCTCCTTGCCCTGATCGGGCCGAGGACGTTGGTGCTATGACGATGTCATGTGATGATGCTGGCACTAGCGGTGTGCAGCGTTTCGAGGTTTTCACTGGGGCTGGTCGTCGTCGGGATTGGCCGGACGAAGTGAGGGCGTCGATTGTCGCCGAGAGCTATTCCGGCCGAGAGACGGTTTCTGCGGTGGCGCGGCGGCATGCGCTCAGTCCTTCGCAACTTTTCACGTGGCGCCGAGATCTGCGCAAGCAGATAGAAGAGCGCGGCGTGCCATTGCAAGCGGGGCCGGTGTTCGTCCCCGCCGTGGTCGAGGCGGCTGCTGATGTTGAGCCTGTCCCGACGGCGCGCCGCTCGAACAAGCCCCGGCGATCGAAGGTGAGTGCGGTCGAGCTTGAGACCGATGGCGTGGCGGTGAAGATCAACCGCGGTGCCGATACGGGCATGATCGCGGCAGTGATCGAAGCGCTAAAGGCATCCCGGTGATCGGACCCGGCGCCGGTGCGCGCGTGGGCGCACCAAGACCGGCCAGTTGTGGGCCTACGCCCGCGACGATCGACCTTGGGGTGGGAAGGATCCGCCGATGGTCGCCTATGTCTACGCCGCCGATCGCAAGGGCGAGCGAGCCGAGGCGCATCTCGGTGACTTCGCCGGCATCCTGCAAGTCGACGGCTATGGCGGCTACGCTGCGCTGGCCAAGCGACGGCAGCAGATCCAGCTCGCCTTTTGTTGGTCGCACGTGCGCCGGAAGTTTTACGAGCTGGCGGACAAGTCGCCAGTCGCCACTGAGGTGCTGCGCCGCATCGCGATGCTCTACGTGATCGAGGACGAGATCCGCGGCAGCCCTGCTGAGCAGCGGCGCGAAGTCCGCGCCGAACGTAGCCGCATCGTTGTCGATGATCTGCGCCTCTACCTCGACGCTCGGCTTCGCCAGGTCAGCGCCAAGAGCAAGCTCGCCGAAGCGATCCGCTACGCGGTGAGCCGCTGGACTGGCCTAACCGTGTTCGTCGATGACGGCCGCATCGAACTTGACTCCAACACGGTCAAACGATCGATCCGGCCGCTCGCGTTGAATCGCAAAAATGCGTTGTTCGCCGGGTCCGATGAGGGCGGCGACAACTGGGCGGTGATCGCCACGCTCATCGAAAACTGCAAGATCACCGGCATCAATCCGCACGCTTGGATGACCGACACGCTCACCAAGCCCGCCAACGGTCATCCCGCCAACAGCCTCGGCGAACTCATGCCTTGGATCGCCGTGGCCTGAAAACACCGGTTACGATCTGGCGACCCCATTCAACCGACTTTGACCACGTTCACCATACTGGCGTTTTTAGTCCGCCCAACCCTGCCTTAACGGCCGCGTCGATACCGAGCTGCTTACGATCGCTTCCCGCAGGGCCATCAAGTTCGATCCCGACGGGCATGTCATCTGCTATTCCATGAGAGCCCGAGTAGAAAGTAGGTATGCCAACGCAAACGACACGGTGGGGGTCACTGGCGCTACGCTTTATTGGCGGCGGTAGTGTCGCAATTTGCACAACCCAAGCTCCCCGCAGTCCGTAATTTCAACTAATAAAACCATTAGGGAGTGCCGAGACGGCGAAGATTGTCTCCTTTTGGACGCGGCCACGGACGATGACAGTGTCGATCTTGCGCAGCGTCGCGACCCCCCCGACCGCAGCTGCTGTCGACTGGTCGATTATCACGTCTTCGCCATAAGTCTTGGTTAGGTCTTGCAGTCGGGCTGCCAGGTTCACGCTGTCGCCGATCACGGTATAATCCATCCGCTTGGGGCTGCCGATCGTGCCTGCGACGACCTCGCCGGTGGCGACACCCACGCCAAGTCGGACGGCCGGTTCACCGCGCAGCGACCGGCGCGCGTTGATTGAAGCGATCATTTCCTGCATCCGCAGCGCAGCGCGCACCGCGTTGATCGCATCGTCCCCGCGCGACAACGGCGCGCCGAAAACGGCCATCACCGCATCCCCGATGTACTTGTCGAGCACGCCGTCTTGTTCGGACACTGCATCGAACAGTTCGGTGAAAATCTCATTGAGCATGTCGACCACTTCGCGTGGGGACAAGTTCTCGGACATCGTGGTGAAGCCGCGGATATCGGCGAACAGCACGCTTGCCCGGCATCCCGTTCCGAACAACATGTCGCCTTCATGTGCAAGCACC
>JANXXA010000328.1 GCA_025350885.1 Phenylobacterium sp. | reverse complement strand
TCGGGCTTCTCGGCGGCGGCCATGGCCAGCGCCGTGGGGCCGTCCGAGGCGGTCAGCACCTCGTAGTATTCGGCGGAGAGCTTGGCTTCCAGGAGGCGGACGTTCGCCTCGATGTCGTCGACCACCAGGATACGCGCGGACATCGGCTTCAGCCCATCAGGCGCTTGATGGTGTCGAGGAAGTGGGAGACGGAAATCGGCTTGGAGATATAGGCCTCGCAGCCGCCCTCGCGAATCCGCTCCTCATCGCCCTTCATGGCGAAGGCGGTGACGGCGACCACCGGGATGCCGGCCAGCTCCTCGTCTTCCTTCAGCCACTTGGTGACCTCCAGGCCCGAAATCTCGGGAAGCTGGATATCCATCAAAATCAGGTCGGGCCGATGTTCCCGCGCCAGGGCAAGCGCCTGGAGGCCCTCGCGCGTCTGCAGGGTCTCGTAGCCTTGGGCATCGAGCAGATCATGAAAAAGCTTCATGTTCAGCTCGTTATCCTCGACGATGAGGACCTTCTTGGCCATTCAGGTTCCGGCTCTGTTTTTTTGAGGACTGCCCGTTACCGCGGACTCCCCCACCACTGCCCGTGTTCATCCCAGGGATATCCTTAAACTTCGTTAGCCGAAGGAGTCGCCTTGGCCGACCCGGCCCCCCTTGCCCGCCCTGCGGCGCCCAGCCTTGAGAGCCTGGGACTGCGGCGAAATCGCCCCTTGGTGATCGTTGATGTCGATGAGGTGCTGGGCCTGTTCATGGAAGGATTTGGCAGCTTTGTCGGTGAGCAAGGCTATGAGTTGCGCCTCGACCGGTTCGCGCTCTTCCAGAATCTCTTCCGCCCTGGCGAGACCGAACATCTGGAGCTCAGCGAAGGTCGCCGGCTGTTCGACGACTACTTCCACACCCGCTGCCACGAGATGGAGCCCGCGCCCGGCGCGGTGGAGGCGCTGCGGCGCCTGAGACCACATGCGGAGATTCTGATCTTGTCCAACGCCCCGCCCCAGGCCGAGCGATTGCGCGGTCAGTGGCTGGCGCGCCACGGCCTCCCTGAGGCGCTGATCCTGTCGTCCGGACCCAAAGGCCCAATCACGGCGGACCTTGTGGCGCAGAGCGCGGGCCCCACGGCCTTCGTCGATGACCTGCTTTCGAACCTCGATTCGGTGGCGGAGCACGCGCCGGCGACCGCGACCTTCCAGCACGTCGCCGACCTGCGCCTGCGTTCGCTGGCCCCCCGCTCCGACAAACATCGGCGAATCGACGACTGGACAGAGCTGGGCGCGGCGATCGAGGCGGTGATCCGGACTTAGAGAGCGATAGCGCCGCCCGGTGCGGCGCAGCCCGGCGTGTCAGGCCAGCGCCTGCTCCAGGTCGGCGATCAGGTCGTCGACGTTCTCGACGCCCACCGACAGGCGGATGAAGGCGTCGGTGATCCCCAGTTCCTGGCGCACGTGCGGCGGGATCGAGGCGTGGGTCATGATTGCCGGATGCTCGATCAGGCTTTCGACGCCGCCCAGGCTTTCGGCGAGGGTAAAGAGTTCGGTCCGCTCGAGCATGCGCATCGTGCCGGCCAGGTCGCGGTCGAGAACCACGCTGACCATGCCGCCGAAGCCGTGCATCTGGCGCCTGGCGAGGTCGTGCTGCGGGTGGCTGGCAAGGCCCGGATAGATCACCTGCCTGACCGCCGGATGGGCCTCAAGCCGTTGGGCGACGGCCAGCGCATTGGAGCAATGCCGCTCCATCCGCAGCGCCAGGGTCTTGACCCCACGCAGCGCCAGGAAGCTGTCGAAGGGGCCGGCCACCGAGCCGATAGCGTTCTGCAGGAAGGTCAGCTGGTCGGCGACCTCGCCCTCTTGTCGCGCCACCACGATGCCGCCAACCACGTCGGAGTGGCCGTTCAGGTATTTGGTGGTGGAGTGCATCACCATGTCGAAGCCGTGCTCCAGCGGGCGCTGGCACCAGGGACTGGCGAAGGTGTTGTCCGCGGCGATCCAGACGCCCTTGGCCCTGGCGAGCCGGGCCAG
>JANXXA010000296.1 GCA_025350885.1 Phenylobacterium sp. | reverse complement strand
CGGACGTCGAGGTGAACGACAACTACATGGAGCGCTACGCCCGCGTCTTCAAACCGACCGAAGTGAAGATGATGCTGGCGGCGTTCTCCAACATGGAGACCATCCACATCGCCGCCTACGCGCTCTTGCTCGAGACCATCGGCATGCCGGATTCGGAGTTCACGGCCTTCCTCGACTATCAGGCCATGCGTGACAAGCACGACTATATGCAGCAGTTCGGCGTCGAATCGAATGCCGATATCGCCAGAACGCTGGCCATGTTCGGCGGATTCACCGAGGGCCTGCAGCTGTTCGCCAGCTTCGCCATGCTGATGAACTTCCCGCGCCACAACAAGATGAAGGGCATGGGCCAGATCGTCAGCTGGAGCGTGCGCGACGAAAGCTTGCACTGCGAAGGGATGATCAAGGTCTTCCACGCCTTCAAGGCCGAGACCGGCTGCGTCACCAAGGCCGTGGCCGACGACATCGTCGACTGCTGCAAGACGGTGGTCGGCCTGGAGGACAAGTTCATCGACCTGGCCTTCGAGGCCGGCGAGGTGGCCGGCATGACGCCGCACGACATCAAGCAATACATCCGCTTCATCGCCGACTGGCGCCTGCGCCAGCTGCACCTGCCGGAAGTCTACGGCGTCAAGGAAAACCCGCTGCCGTGGCTGCAGTCGATGCTGAGCGGGGTGGAACACGCCAACTTCTTCGAGGCACGCAGCACGGAGTATTCGAAGGCCGCCACGCGGGGGCAGTGGCATGGGGGGGAGGGTGTGTGGTCAGCGTTCGACGCGATGCAGGCGAAGCGGGGGGTAGAGTTGGGGGCGGAGGGGTAGGGCGCGCCGGGCTTGGAGGCCTTCAGGCACGCTCCACGTCCCAAGCGTCAGTGCCGCCAGAGCCAACCGCCATAGTGGACATTCAGGTAAGGCATCAGCGCAATCCGTAGGCGGTCGATCAGGTCCGGCAAGCGTTTCAAGAGGTTTGTCTGAACCTCGTTGAACCAATCAAGATAGACCTTGGGATCGCTTTGGACTCTATGGCCTTCTTCTTTGAAACCACGCGTCTGTCCCGCGAGCGCGTTCATCTCCTGCATGATGCCGTGGACACCGCTTTTCTCGGTGAAGAGGAACGGCGCCTCATTCAGCGCCTTCACAAACCGGCGTTGGGCATCGAGTTGACGTTCCAAATCTTCATCGGGCGAGCGCCAAAACATTAGTGCTAGGTAATAGTCGAGGGCACTGCTGAACACCTCAAAGCGCCGGTCATACATGTCTACGCGAAGCTTGGTTTGAGCGAGCCAGAACTGGCCGAATGCGATCGCGACGGCAAAGAAGGAGATCGCGATTGAGAGATATGCCACCGGCTACTCGTCATCCACCGGCGGCGAATATCTGTCGCCTACGCGCTGGTAGTGAACCACGTCGTTTGCGCAATCGATGGTGACCAGGAATTCCCGCAAGAAGTTCCGGCCGAGCAGGATGTGGTTGGAGTCTCCGCCGTCCGTCATCGCGGTCATCTCAATCTCGTCGCGGTAGCCGATGGCCGGTATTTCGAGCACGCCCATGTAGGAGATCGCGGCGCGCTGTTCGCCGCTGGCGAGGATCGCGACGGTGTTCCGGATCGGGCGCAGGCCCAGCCGCCTGGCGATGCCGCGCGGGATGAGCACGGTGTCTGCCCCGGTGTCGATCACGCCCATGACCTCCGCGAATACTGGCGTTTCACCGGACGGCGTGACCGGTCGGATTCGGGCTTCGACATCCAGAGCGGTGACGTGAATCGCTGCACCGCCGCTCCCGCTCGGCAACCTAGGGCCTCATCGAGACATAGGGCACGTGGACAGGTGCGCTGTCGACCTGACGCAGAAGCGTCGGCTGATCTGGGAAGCGTTGCGCGACAAATCGCGCTGCAGCCCTGAACTCGGTGAAGTGGCCCCGGAACTCTCCACCGGACACCACCACCCAGGCATCCGGCCCGTACCGTCGCTTCAGGTCAGCATGCAGGCGTTCAAACGCTCTGCCTTCAATCTCAAGGTCTTCATCTGGCACGAATCGCCTCCCATCTTTGGAAGCCACCATCCGCCGCGACTTATGACGCCGGACCGTCTCAAGGATGCGCCCGAATCAATTCACAATGCAATTAACGGCCTGTGGATAAACCTATCCAGCACCGGCCTCTCTACGCTGCCAAGTACCCTTCCCGATGCCTCTCAACATACGTCGGGTGCGGCCACAGCCGCTCGTCCTTAGGCAAATGGATTCGGTCCATCTGACGCTCGAAAAGGACGCGCAGTTCAGCGGGGACCTTGTTGTGGGAGACGAGCAGGCGGTAGTCGTCGGTGAGTGAGATGAGGTGGCGGTCGAACAGCCAATGAACGGTGCCCGAAAGCGCGAGGCCGTTCTGAACGACGTCGGGTCCGCCCTCGCCGACGCCCCAGATGTGCGCCGCCTGCACTTCGGAACGCCCGCCACCGTTGATGATCCGCAGACCCGTGACGGCGCAGCGGTCGTCGTAGGCTTCGCAGACCTGTCGGCGAAAATTGGCTTCGCGGATCTTGCGATTGACCAGCATCGCTTCGACGCGGCGCACCTGATCGAGGCCGGGCACGGCGTCGTAGTCGAACTCGGCGCCAATGTCGCCGACGCCCGCTAGACCCAGGCGGATCGCGTTTTCAGGCGAGAGTGTCTCGCTGAGGCCGGCGGTGACGATCGCGCTGAAATCGTGATCTGCGAGAGGCCGCATCGCCTTCCCCTGAAGAGTTGCGCCTACGCGGCTGGCCCTTTCCACGGCACGGAGCGGGGTTTCCCAGTAGCCAGCGACGCCATCGCCGGCGAACGGGACCGGCTGGTCAAAGGGCAGGTAGTCGCCGATGATCGCGTAGGCGTGGTTGCGGGTGAGCGGGTCGGGCTCAATGCTGACCACGCGGGCCGCAGAAATGTACGCGCGGCGGCCGCCATTGCGTTGCGTCTCGCGATAAACGATCCAGTCGCCCACAGCGGCCTGGGCGGCGGCCATGTAGTTGCTTTGGGTCGGAAAGTGGTAGCGCCGGACGATCTCGTCGTCGTAACCGGAATTCGGCTTGGTATCGAATACGGCCTTCATGGAGCCAATGGAGACGGTCGCGCGGCAGAGGTCAATCGAGCGAACTACCGCGACACGTTGCCGGTGGCCCAGGTTCAACCGAATCGGTGTGACGAACATCTGCGTCGGAGTCCGGCGTGCTTTTCAGCCCTGGCGATACACCCGCCCGCGCGTCTCGACCTTGACCACCACGACCACCAACCGGCCATGATCCAGCAGGAACACGGCCCGCCAGTTTCCCGAGCGGATGCGGTAGCCATCGCGGTTCGTCAGCTTGACCACGCCACCGGCCTGGAGCGGATCGGCGGCCATCGTCTCCAGCTTGCCGACAATGCGTTGCGCGTCGCCCTTGGGGAGTGCGGCCAGATCCTTCTCGGCTTGGCGGGTGTAGGTCAGCTCATAGGCCATGATCAGGTCGGCCGGGGATCAGGGCATGGCCCGGTGCGGCGTCAATCGAGTCCTAGCCGTGACTTCAGCTCGGCGTGACCGATTGTCTCCAGAGCGCCGTTGTCCAGAGCGGCGCGGGCCTTGTCCAGGGCGGCCCGGTCCTCGCGGTCCTCGCGAATCCGGCGCTGGGTGGGCGAGATCCTTGCCTTGCCGAGAGGCTCAGACGTCGTTGCGGCGGATCTGCGTTGGGCGGTCATGCGTCAGGCTCCTGGGGGCACATATAGCCGCTTCGGCTGTGAAACGCGAAGGGAAGGGCTTCAGGACGACCGTTACCGTAACTCCCACCGCAATTCCAAGATCTGGCGCCTTCTTGCTTGACAGTCGGCCGCACATATGTTCCCTCTTTGTTCATGAACACGCGCAGGTCGGAACAGATCCTGGATGAGCTGGCGCAGATGAGCCGCGACGTGGCCCGCTCGCTGCGCGACCGCCAAGCCGGCGCGGCGAATGTGCGCGAGGCCGTCCGGATGGCCCGCCTGGCCGAGGAGATAGAGCGCGAGGCGATGCGTGCGCTTCGGCTCAAAGCCCTCATTGAGGCGAGGCGACTGCGGCGCGAGTTCGGGCTGGCGGGCCTGCGCCGCGCATGCCCGCCGACGCC
>JANXXA010000266.1 GCA_025350885.1 Phenylobacterium sp. | reverse complement strand
AAGAAATCGAAGTTGTAGGTCACGTATCCACCGAGCGGCTGGTAGAACAGCTCAAGGCCTTCGTCGCGGATCAGCAGGTCGTACATCATCTCCAGCGGCGTGACGCCGGCGGCCTCGGCCAGTCCCGCAACGCTGGCTTGGCGGTCCGGCTCGTAGTCGGGCCGCTCGCCCAGCGGGAAGATCCGCCAGAGCAGGCTGCCGGAACCCAGGGAGGTCGCCAGCGCCGCACCCTCGCCGCCGGTCCCGAGGGCCGCGCGGATCAGCGGGCTGTCCTCGGCGAGCAGGGCCGCGCGCACCTCGGGCTTGGTCATTTCCGCCACGCGCTCATCGACCGGCAGCGGCGCGATCCTCGCCTTGAAGGTCGGACTGGCCACGAAGACGTGGAAGTTCGAGGTCAGGCCGTGGAGGATGCCGGTGGGCCTTCCCGCGATCTGCGGGCGGATGTCCATGCCGTGGGCACGGGCTTCCTCGGCGATGTTGTACATCTTGTTGCCTTCGTAGGCCTGCGCCGACGTGGCCACCAGGGTCACCGGCAGGCCGGTCTGCTCAGCAAAGCCCTTGACCCACATCCACTCGTCGTCATCGCCCAGATGGTCGGAGACCATCTCGAAAACGCCGTGCCGTAACCCCTTCATCGACATGCCCAGCGCCAGCATCTCGTCCGAACCCGCGAAGGTGCCCGGCATGTGGACGCCCTTCAGATCCTTGTGCAGCAGGGTGCGCGAGGTGGAGAAGCCCAGCGCGCCGGCCTCGACCCCCTCGCGCACGAGGCGCGCCATCTCGGCAATCTCGGCGGCGTCGGGCTGATAGTCGGTGTTGCAGCGGTCGCCGAGCACATAGGCGCGCACCGGCGCATGCGGCACATGCGTGCCCACGTCGATCGCCCGCGGCTTGGCCTCCAGCGCGTCCAGATATTCGGGGAAGGTCTCCCACTTCCAGTCGATGCCCTCGTGCAGGGCGATGCCGGGAATGTCCTCGACGCCTTCCATCAGTTCGATAAGAAAATTGTGCGCGTCCGGCCGGACCGGCGCGAAGCCCACGCCACAGTTGCCCATGATCGCCGTGGTCACCCCGTGCCAGCTGGACGGCGCCAGCAACGGATCCCAGGTCGCCTGGCCATCGTAGTGGGTGTGGATGTCGACCCAGCCCGGCGTGACGATCTGACCCGTGGCGTCGATCTCGCGGCGCCCCTCGTCCGCGACCTTGCCGACCTCGACGATGCGATCACCATCGATCGCCACGTCGCCGATGTACGGCTTGCCACCGGTCCCATCGACGATGGTTCCGCCTCTGATAATCAAGTCGCGCATGGCGTGTCCTCCCTGGACATGGCTCCGTCTACCAACAAGTCTGCGCCGTGACGCAACGGAAGCGCCAGCGGTTTCGCGCCGCTACTCGACCGCCTGGTCCTGCGCCGAGTGTTCGACGAGTAGCGGCGGCGCCAGAACCATGGCGGTCGCGAACACCAAGGCGCTGACCGCCAGGAGGGCCGCAGCGGCGATCGCCGGCCACAGCCGTTGCGGCCGGCTGGGGCGCACGAGCAGGGCCTTGGCGCGGGCCATGGCGTCCGGATCGAGGGCGGAGGGGCTGATTGCCATGGGCGCAGGATCGCCGGAGTCGCGCGCCGCGCAAAATGGCGCCAATCCATCGCCGCGCTTGGCTGGAGCGGCGCCACAGCCTAGTGTGCTGGATCTGAAATTCGCCTTCCTGAGGGATCAGGCTCTGAGCGAACTTCAGATCCAAGAAGCACACTAAGAAACAAAGGCTTGCTAGTGTCCTTGTCGATTCCGAAGTTCGACCGCGCCTGCCGCAAGTGCCTGCGAACTTCGGAATCGGGACACTAGACAGGCCCGATGATCCTGGTGATCGATAACTACGACAGCTTCACCTACAACCTGGTTCATTACCTGAACGAGCTGGGCGCGGAGACGCATGTGGTGCGCAACGACGCCATCCCGGTATCCGAGGCGCTGGGGCTGAAGCCGCAGGGCGTGCTGCTGTCGCCGGGACCGAAGACGCCGAACGAGGCCGGCATCTGTCTGGCCCTGCTGGCCGCGGCGCCGGCCGATCTGCCGATCTTCGGGGTCTGTCTGGGACACCAGGCGATCGGCCAAGCCTACGGCGGCCAGGTGGTCCACGCCAAGGCGTTGATGCACGGCAAGACCAGCCAGATCCACCACGACGGCAGAGGCGTTTTCGCGGGCCTGAAAAATCCCTTCACCGCCACGCGCTATCACAGCCTGTCGGTGGAACGCGACGTCCTGCCGCCGGAGCTCGAGGTGACAGCCTGGACCGAGGATGGCGAGATCATGGGCGTGCAGCACAGGACCCGACCGGTGCACGGCGTGCAGTTCCACCCCGAATCCATCGCCACCGAATGCGGCTATGACCTGCTGGCCAATTTCCTGGCGATCGCCGGCGTCCAGCGGCTGGCGGAAGCCTAGATCGCCCTTCGATGTCCGACGCGTTCAAACCCTTGCTCAGCCTGCTGGCGGACGGCGGCACCCTGTCGGAGGACAATGCCGCGACGTTCTTCGCCGCCTGCCTGCGCGGCGAGCCGACCCCGGCCCAGGTCGGCGCGGCGCTCACCGCCATGCGGATGCGCGGCGAGACGCTGGGCGAGATTGTCGCCTGCGCGCGCGCCATGCGCGCCGCCGCCGTGCAGATCACTCCGCCCTACCCGACGATCGACGTCTGCGGCACCGGCGGCGATGGCCTGCACACGCTGAACATCTCCACGGCGGTGGGCTTTGTCGCCGCCGGTGGCGGGCTGAAGGTCGCCAAGCACGGCAACCGGGCACTGTCCTCGAGATCCGGTGCGGCGGACATTCTGACCGAGCTCGGGGTCGATATCGCCGCGCCGGCGGCAACCCAACTGCGGGCGCTGGACGAAGCCGGTATCTGTTTCATGTTCGCCCAGGCGCACCACGGCTCCATGCGCCATGTCTCGCCGATCCGTGGCGAGCTGGGATTCCGCACGATCTTCAATCTTCTGGGTCCGCTGACCAATCCGGCCGGCGCCCAGCGGCAGGTGGTCGGTGTGTTCGCCGAGCGGTGGGTCGCGCCGCTGGCCGAGGCGCTGCGCGCGCTGGGCGCCGAGCGGGCCTGGGTCGTGCATGGCGGGGGCCTCGACGAACTGACCACCACGGGCGAGACCAGCGTTGCGGAACTGCGCGACGGGCAGATCCGGCTGTTCACGGTGACGCCGGAGGCGGTCGGCCTGCCTCGCGCGGCGCTTGCCGACCTGACTGGCGGCGCACCCGCTGAAAACGCCGCGGTGCTCCGCCGTCTGTTGGCCGGCGAGACGGGCCCCTATCGCGATATCGTGCTGTTGAACGCCGCCGCCGCCTTCCTGGTCGGCGACACCGTGGAGACCCTGCGCGAAGGGGTCGATCTGGCGGCTGCGGTGATCGACGACGGGCGGGCGCAGGGCGCGCTCGACGCGCTAGTGCGCGTGGCCGGTGCATGAGCGACATCCTGGCCGAAATCGCCAGCTACAAACGCGACGAGGTCTCCGCCCGCAAGGCCGCGCGATCGGTGGCGCAGGTCGAGGCGGCGGCGCGCGACGCCTCGCCGCCGCGGGGCTTTCGGGCCGCGCTGGAGCGGGCGCACGGCCCCGGTCGGCTGGCGCTGATCGCCGAGATCAAGAAAGCCTCGCCCTCCAAGGGCCTGATCCGCGCCGACTTCGATCCGCCGGCGCTGGCGCGCGCCTATCAGGCCGGCGGCGCGGCGTGCCTGTCGGTGCTCACCGACGGCCCGAGCTTCCAGGGCGCGGACAGCTATCTGGTCGCCGGGCGCGGGGCGACCAACCTGCCCTGCATCCGCAAGGAGTTCCTGGTCGATCCCTGGCAGGTCGCCGAGAGCCGCGCGCTGGGAGCCGATGCGATCCTGGTGATCCTGGCCATGGTGGGCGATGCGTTGGCTGCGGAGCTGATCTCGGCCGCCCGGGCCCATGGCATGGACGCCCTCGTGGAAGTGCACGACTTGGCGCAGATGGTGCGCGCCGGTCGGCTGGGGGCTGATGTGGTCGGGGTCAACAACCGCGACCTGCGGACATTTTCCGTCGATCTGGAGAATACCGAACGCCTGGCAGCG
>JANXXA010000259.1 GCA_025350885.1 Phenylobacterium sp. | reverse complement strand
CCCAGCCGTCGTCGCGATAGGTCTTCAGGCTTTCGCGATAAACAGCTTCGGCCTCGGCCGGACGCCTGGCCTGCAACAGTGCCGCGCCGAGAAAATGGCTGGTGGGCTGATGCCAGTAGGGCGGCTCGGTGTAGGGCAGCGCCAGCTCCAGCGCCTGAGCGGCCTGGAACCGGGTCACCGCGTCCGCGAGATCGCCCGAAGTCCGCGCGATCTCGGCCTCGAGCAAGGCCAGGGCCAGTTGCGCCATCGGCCTGGCCGGCACGCCGAAGGCCTCGTACTTTGCGAAGTCACCCCGGATCAGCCTGGCGAGGTTCGCGGCGTTGATGCGAGCCCTGACCGGGTCGCCGGTGTTGGCGTAGGCGAAGCCGCGGGCATAGTCGGACATGGCCTGGTCGAGGATCAGGCCCTTCGGCGGCCGAGGCTCGGCCAGCACCGCCTTCCACCTGCCGAACCGCAACTGGGTGGTCACGGGCGTGAAGGCGTAGAGCTCGGCCATCGGCAACTGCCTGGCAAGCTTCTCCGCATCCACGGCCTTGACCAGCCGTCGCGCGGCGCCGATGGCGGTCCGGTAGCGCCCCTGCATCTCCGCTGAGGTCCACAGGAAGTGGATGTTGTGGCCGTAGTAGCCGGCCGGATAGAAGCCCTGCGCCCGGCACGATGCGATGTAGCCCTCATCCACCCGGGCGGCGAGTTCGTTGACCCTGGCCGCGTCGGCGTAGCGGCCGACACGATAGTAGATGTGGCTCGGCATGTGCACGATATGGCCAGCCTGCGGCATCAGTTTCAGCAGCACGTCGGCGGCGTGCTCGGCCCTTTGAGGCGTCGTCGAAGCCTCAACGGCGTGGATATAGAGGTGCAGGGCTCCGGCGTGCTCCGGCGCCTGGCCGATAACCGTCTCCAGCGTCGCGACGATTTCGCCGCCATGGCCCTTGGGCGTGACCCCATCGGCCAGCCAGTAGTCCCAGGGCTGGGTGTCCATCATCGCCTCGGCGTAGAAGGTCGCCGCGTCGAGATCCTGCGGGTGTTCGCGCCACAGCTTGCCCATCGCCTGCGCCCAGGCCTCGTCCAGGGCGTGCCGGTCGGTCTTCGGGTCGCTGGAATATCGCGTCGATAGCGCGGCGATCCAGGCCTGTTCGCGGCGTGAGACCTTGGGCGCGCGAGCCTGGGCGTGCTGAAGGGCCTGCCAGGCGGGGGCGACGGCGTCGGGCGGCATCGGCAGGTTGATGTTCGGTCCCAGCGCCTCAGCCATCCCCCACCAGCACATGGCGCACGCCGGGTCGAGGCGCACGGCTTCGCGGAACGAGCGGATCGCCTCGGCGTGGTTGAAACCGAACAGCAGGTTCACACCCTGATCGAAGAATGCCTGGGTGCGTGGAACCCGGGTCGAGATCGCCATGTGGTGCGAACCCAGGCCCTTGAACACCGGAGCTCCGAGCTTGTCGGCCTGACCGGCGTAGACGCTGGGCATCGGCGACAGCGGCAGGCCCATGCTCATCGGACCCGACATGATCATGCCGGCCATCCTGTCGGCCGGTCGCTCCTGGGCTCGCGACGGCGCGGCAGTCACGAGTGCGGCGACCGCAAGACCCGCGACCGCAAGAAACGTGAACTTCACGGCAAAGACCCTCCCAAGCTTGGCCGTGTGAACCTAGTCCCGCTACGGCTGCGGGGGCAACAGGGCGTCGTCGATGGCGCGCGCGCGGGCGCCGGCGGGGCGGTTGAAGAGCCTCTCCCAGTAGGCGGTGAAGGCCGGGCGTTTTTCGATGGAGTTGAACTGCATGCCCCAGCCGATCTGCGAGCCGACGTAGACGTCTGCGGCGCTGAACCGGTCGCCGGCGATGA
Organism: Phenylobacterium sp.; assembly: GCA_025350885.1. Lineage (GTDB taxonomy): Bacteria > Pseudomonadota > Alphaproteobacteria > Caulobacterales > Caulobacteraceae > Phenylobacterium. Next base: position 981 of record JANXXA010000259.1, on the reverse strand, counting down.
AGTCGCGGGTCTTCAACGCGCCCTCGAGCGCGTCGGTCACGTGCGCCAGGCTGCCCCAGCCGGCCATCCGCTGCTGGTCCTCGGTGGGCTCGAAGCCGAGGCTCTTGGCGGTGACCGCGGCCTCCACCGGACCGGCGGCGAAGAACAGCCAGCGGTAGTAGTCGGCGCGGTCGGACATCGGCGGCGCCAGGCCGGCCTGCGGGAAGGCGTCAGCCAGATAGGCGCAGATTGCCGCGCACTCGGTGATCACCGCGCCGTTGTGGGTCAGGGCGGGGATCTTCCCCATCGGGTTGATCGCCAGATAGTCCGCGCCCTTCAGCGTCGTCGCATAGTCGAGGATTTCCGTGCGGTAGGGCTGGCCGACCTCCTCGAGCATCCAGCGCGCGATCCGCCCGCGTGACATCGGGTTGGTGTAGAAGACCAGTTCGTTCGACATGTGTGCGTTCCTCAAAGACTCTGGCCCGTCGCCGGGCGCTCAACGGTTAGACTGCGCGCCCCTTGCTGACAGCATCATGTCAGCAACGGCCGGACGGCTCAGACCTGCGTCGCCACCCACTCCGCCACATGCCGCTGGAGCACCGTCAGCGGCATTGAGCCCGAGAGCAGCACGGCGTCGTGATAGGCCTTGAGGTCGAACTTCGGGCCCAGCCTGGCCTTGGCCTCGGCGCGCACCTTGGCCCAGACGGTGTGGCCGACCTTGTAGCTGGTGGCCTGGCCCGGGCCGGCAAAGTAGCGCTCAACCTCGCGTTGGGCGCGGGCGCGGGTGTTGCCGAAGGTCTCGACCATATAGGTCGTGGCCTGCTCGCGGGTCCAGCGCCGGGCGTGAATGCCGGTGTCGGTGACCAGCCGCGCGGCGCGGAACAGCAAAGACTGCAGATAACCCACCTCGCCCAGCGGATCGGCGTCGTTGGCCCCGAGCTCCTGGGCCAGCTGTTCGGCATAGAGCGCCCAGCCCTCGGAGAAGGCCGAAAACCCGCCGCT
>JANXXA010000258.1 GCA_025350885.1 Phenylobacterium sp. | reverse complement strand
TGCCGCTGATGATCGGCGCGCCGGACATGGCCTTCCCGCGGATGAACAACATCTCTTTCTGGCTGCTGGTGGCGGCCTGGGTGATGCTCTGCATCTCGCTGTTCGTGGACGGCGGACCCGGCCGCGGCTTTGGCGGCGGCTGGACGCTCTATCCGCCGCTGTCCACCTCCGGGCATACCGGGCCGGCCACCGACTGCGGGATCCTGGCGATCCACCTGGCGGGCGCGAGCTCGATCCTGGGGGCCATCAACTTCATCACCACCATCTTCAACATGCGCGCGCCGGGCATGACCCTGCACAAGATGCCGTTGTTCGTCTGGTCGATCCTGGTGACCGTGTTCCTGCTCTTGCTGTCGCTGCCGGTGCTGGCGGGCGCGATCACCATGCTGCTCACCGACCGCAACTTCCACACCCACTTCTTCGACGCGGCGGGTGGTGGCGACCCGATCATGTTCGAGCACCTGTTCTGGTTCTTCGGGCACCCCGAGGTCTACATCCTGATCCTGCCCGGCTTCGGCATGATCTCGCACATCGTCTCGACGTTCTCGAGGAAGCCTGTGTTCGGCTATCTGGCCATGGCCTACGCCATGGTGGCCATCGGGGTGATCGGCTTCGTCGTGTGGGCCCACCACATGTACACCGTCGGCATGCCGATCAACCTGCGGGCCTATTTCGTGGCCGCGACCATGGTCATCGCGGTGCCCACGGGCATCAAGGTGTTCAGCTGGATCGCCACGATGTGGGGCGGCTCGATCGACTTCAAGACGCCGATGCTGTGGGCGATGGGCTTCATCTTCCTGTTCACGCTGGGCGGCGTGACGGGCGTGGTACTGGCCAATGCCGGCGTCGATTACAGCCTGCACGACACCTATTACGTGGTCGCCCACTTCCACTATGTGCTGAGCCTGGGCGCCGTGTTCGCGATTTTCGCCGGCTTCTACTACTGGTTCGAGAAGATGTGGGGCGTGAAGTACCGCGAGTGGCTGGGCGTGGTGCACTTCTGGATCACCTTCGTCGGCGTGAACCTGATCTTCTTCCCGCAGCACTTCCTGGGCCTGCAGGGCATGCCCCGCCGGTACGTCGATTATCCGGACGGCTTCGCCTACTGGAACAAGGTTTCTTCGATCGGCTATGCGATCACCCTGGTCGGAGTCTTCGTCTTCCTGGCGGTGCTGATCGACGCCATGGTGTTCCGTCGCAAGGCCGAGGCCAACCCCTGGGGCGAAGGCGCCACGACGCTGGAGTGGACGCTGCCCTCGCCGCCGCCGTTCCACCAATTCAACGAACTGCCGGTGATCACCTCCGACGGCCACTAGATCTCTTACCTCCCCCGTCGCGGTTGCGACGGCGGGAGGGGGACCGCGCCCCGCAGAGGGCGTGGTGGAGGGGGCAAGCCTCAGGCGTCTCAGCCTAGGTCGGTCCGCTTCATGAACGGCGCTTGGGGCCTGCCCCCTCCACCACTGGCTCTTCGGCCAGCGGTCCCCCTCCCGCCGCTTCGCGGGGGAGGTAGATTGAGAGTAGTCTCCATGGCCATGGCCACGGTTCACACCACCGCACACGCGCCCGCCCGCTGGCAGGACTATGTCCAGCTGCTGAAGCCGCGGGTGATGTCACTGGTCGTGTTCACTGGCTTAACCGGCATGATCTGCGCAGGGCGCGCCATTCACCCGGTTCTGGCCGGCGTCGCCATCCTCTGCATCGCGGTCGGTGCGGGGGCGTCAGCCTCGCTGAACATGTGGTACGACGCCGATATCGACGCCAAGATGCGCCGCACGCGCAACCGCCCGGTGCCAGCCGGCCGGGTGCAGGGCGCCGACGCCCTGACCTTGGGCGTGGTGCTGTCGATCTTCTCGGTGATGCTGATGGGCATGGCCCTGAACTGGCTGGCGGCAGGCCTGCTGGCCTTCACCATCGGGTTCTACGCGGTGGTCTACACGATCTGGCTGAAGCGCTGGACGGCGCAGAACATCGTCATCGGCGGGCTGGCGGGCGCCTTGCCGCCGGTGATCGGCTGGGCGGCGGCCGCCGGCGCGACGCCGTTCAACGCCTGGCTGCTCTGCGCGATCATCTTCATGTGGACCCCGCCGCATTTCTGGGCGCTCAGCCTCTACACCTCCGAGGACTATGAAAAGGCCGGCGTGCCGATGATGCCGGTGGTGGCGGGCGCCGCGTCAACGCGGCGCCAGATCCTGATCTACAGCGCACTGTTTGCTCCGCTGTGCCTGGTCCCGGCCGCCACCGGCCTCGGCGGACCGGTCTATCTGGCGGTGGCGGCGCTGGGCGGTCTGGTGTTCCTGCTGCTCGCGATCCGGCTGGCGCGCAGCCACGCCGGTGAAGCCCGCGGCCAACGCAACGATGATGCGTCGCCCGGGGGTCTCTACGATGTCCGCGCCGGCGCCAGGGACGCGCGAAATCTGTTCGCCTTTTCGATTCTCTACCTGACACTCCTGTTCGCCACGCTGCTGGGTGAACACCTGATGGGCGTTGCGCCCCTGAACCTGGTCTCCTGGGGAATCCCGCGATGAGCGATCCGGCCCGCGAAACCGAGGTCGAGCTGAAAGCCCGACGCGGCCGCAACATCGCGCTGGCGCTGGGGTTGGTGATCTTCGTCGTCCTGATCTTCGTGGTAACCCTCGTGAGGTTGCGCGGCAATGTCATCCAACCCCCGCTGTGAGCGGCCAGTCCTGACGCCGCAGCAACGGCGCAACCGGCGTCTGGGCGCGATCTGCGCCTCGGCCTTCGTCGGCATGGTCGGGGCGGCCTACGCCTCGGTGCCGCTCTACAAGGCCTTCTGCCAGGCTACCGGATATGACGGCACCGTGCGCAGGGCCTCCAAGGCGCCGGACCGGGTGCTCGACACCGACCTCCTGATCCGCTTCGACGCCAATGTCCGCGACCTGCCCTGGGACTTCACCGCCGAACAGACCAGCCAGGCGATGAAGATCGGGGAGACCAAGGTGGCGATCTTCAAAGTGACCAACCATTCCGCCAAAGCGGTCACCGGCCGGGCGGTGTTCAACGTGGTGCCCGAGCAGGCGGCGGTCTACTTCCACAAGCTGTCGTGTTTCTGCTTCTCCGACCAGACCATCGCGGCGGGCAAGACGGTGGAGATGCCGGTGCTCTATTTCGTCGATCCCCAGTTCGCCCGCGAGTTCGAGACCCGCAACATCAAGGAGGTGACGTTGAGCTACACCTTCTATCCGGCGGTGGACGCCAAGGCCGCGGTGGCGGGGGGCGGGTCATCTGGCGGCAAGGCCGTTTCCACCCTTGGCGGACCCGCAGCGGCGGGGCTATAGCGTGACGCCAACCGGCTGCGTCGGCGGGGTTAAGTCCCGCGGCGCGCCGCGCGCATATCGAGAGGGATTGAGACCGAGATGGCCGAAGGCGTGAAGCACGACTACCACCTGGTCAATCCGTCGCCCTGGCCGCTGGTCGGCGCGGTGGCGGCCACGGTGATGGCGCTGGGCGGCGTGACCTGGATGAAGGGTCTGTTCGGCCTGCCGGCGCACACCGCCTGGCTGTTCTACGCGGGCCTGGCCGGGGTGCTGTTCACCATGCTGGCCTGGTGGCGCGACGTCACCATCGAGGCCAACCAGGGCGATCATACGCCGGTAGTTTCCATCGGCCTGCGCTACGGCATGGTGTTGTTCATCGCCTCGGAGGTGATGTTCTTCGTCGCCTGGTTCTGGATCTTTTTCGAGATGGCCCTGTTCCACGGCCATCGCGCCGGCGCCGGCGAAGCCATCGAGGAAGTGCGTAAGGCCTGGGCGACCTGGCCGCCACACGGCGTGGAGACCGTGCCTGCGTTCCAGCTGCCGTTGGTCAACACGCTGACGCTGCTGTTGTCGGGCACCACGGTGACCTGGGCGCACCACGCGCTGCAGACCGGCGACCGCGGGGGCGCCAAGATCGGCCTCTTTCTGACGATCATCCTGGGCGTGCTGTTCACCTCGATCCAGGCCTACGAATACGGCCACATCATCGAGCACAAATACTTCTTCTCGGAGGAGGCGGCCAACGCCGGGCTCTACGGGTCGTCGTTCTTCATGGCCACCGGCTTCCACGGTTTCCACGTGCTGATCGGCACCATATTCCTGTCCATCTGCCTGATCCGCCTGCTGAACGGCGGCCTTACCCCACAGAAACACTTCGGATTCGAGGCGGCGGCCTGGTACTGGCACTTCGTCGACGTGGTTTGGCTGTTCCTGTTCGCCTTCATCTACGTGGTCTTCGGAGCCCACGGCGGGGCTTGAGGCGGGGCTTGATGGCCAAGCGTCTTCCCCTGCTGTCCGGCGCTGCGTCCCCAAATGACTGAGTCCTGGGAGCCGAAACTCGCGCCGCGTCCTGCCCGGCCGGACGCCACCGGGTTTCCGGCGGGCCTGACGGTGGCCACCGCCATCGCCTTGGCCATTCTCATCGGCCTGGGTGTCTGGCAGCTGCAACGGCTCAAGTGGAAGGAAAACCTGCTGGCCCACCTCGCGGCGCTGGAGGCCGCACCGGCGCGGGCGCTGGAACCGGTGCTCGACGGCCTGAGCCAGGGGCGGGAAGTGTCGTTTATTCGGGTGAGCGTCAGCTGCCCTGGCCTGGCCACCGCGCCCTTCCTCGAAGTCTATGACCTGCGTAACGGCCAGGCCGGCCAGCGCCTGGTTTCCGCCTGCGCCGTGCAAAGCGCGCGCTACCGCTCGGTACTGGTTGATCGCGGCTATCTGGCCGACACCGTGACGGATCGGCCCCCGGTGGATTCCGCGGCCACCAGCCCGTTGCGGATCGTTGGCGTTCTGCGCCCGCCAGAGCGCGGCAACTTCGCGACCCCGAAGAACACGCCGGCGCATTGGTATATCCGCGACGTGCGCGCCATGGCCGCTCAGCTCAAGGCGCCGGCGCCGGCGCCGATCATCCTGTTCGCCGAGACCAGCACCAATCCGGGCTTCAAGGCCCTGGTCCCCGCCCCCCTGCCGGTGGAGATCCCCAACCGCCACTTTGAATATGCCCTGACCTGGTTCGGGCTGGCGGGCGGCCTGGCCGGCGTCTATGCCGCCGTCATTTCGAAAAGAGTCGGGCTTTCCAAAAGGTTCGGCGTTTCCAAAAGAGTTCGGCTCGCAAAAAGGATCAGGCGTTGATGCGGTACGTCTCCACCCGGGGCGCATCGCCTGCGGTGGGCTTCGTGGACGCCGTGCTGGGCGGGCTTGCGCCCGACGGCGGCCTCTATGTGCCGCGGACCTGGCCGCAGATATCGCCAGCCGAGATCGCGGGCTTCGCCGACAAATCCTATGCCGAGGTGGCCGCGCGGGTGATCGGCGCGTTCGCCGGCGACGAGATCGATGCGGCCGACCTGCTGGACATGTGCCGGGAAGCCTATGCGACCTTCACGCACGACGCCGTCGTCCCGCTTACGCAACTTGAGCCGGGCGTGTTTCTGGCCGAGCTGTTCCATGGCCCGAGCCTGGCGTTCAAAGACGTGGCCATGCAGATCCTGGCCCGGCTCTACGACCACATGCTGAGCGGCCAGGGCCGTACCCAGACGATCCTCTGCGCCACCTCCGGCGATACCGGCGGGGCGGCCGTCGAGGCGTTCCGCGGACGCAGGGCGGTACGCGTCGTGGCGCTGTTTCCAGAAGGCCGCATCTCCGAGGTGCAGCGGCGGTTCATGACCACCGCGACCGAGCCCAATATTGCCTGCGTGGCGGTCAAGGGCTCGTTCGACGACTGCCAGGCGATCGTCAAGAATGCCTTCCAGGATGCGGTCCTTCGCCAGGCCGTCGATCTGTCCGGCGTCAACTCGATCAACTTCGCCCGCATCGCTGCCCAGGCGGTCTATTATTTCACTACCGCCGCGGCGCTCGGCGCGCCCGGGCGCAAGGTGTCGTTCTGCGTCCCCTCAGGCAATTTCGGCGACGCCTTCGCCGGCTATGTCGCCCATCGCATGGGCCTGCCGATCGGGGAGATTGTGGTCGCCACCAACGCCAACGATATCCTGGCCCGGACGTTCCAGACCGGCCGCTATGCCCGCGGCAAGGTTGAACCGACCATATCGCCGGCCATGGACATCCAGTCGGCGTCGAACTTCGAACGACTCTATTTCGAGAGCACCGGGCGCGAGCCGGTTGAAACCGCCCGCGCCTTTGCCGCCTTCGCCGAGGCCGGCGTCATCGACGTCGCCCCCCAGACGCTGGCGTCGATGCGCGCGCTGTTTCGCGGCGTGGCGGTGAGCGAGGCGCAGACGCGGCGGACCATTCTGGCAACGCTCAACCAGACCGGCGAGTTGATCGATCCGCACACCGCCGTGGCGGTCGCCGCGCTCAGCCGAGCCGATATCCTGACCGGGCCAGTGGTGGTCATGGCGACGGCCCATCCGGCGAAGTTCCCGCGCGATGTCGCCGAGGCCAGCGGGGTCACGCCACAACTGCCGCGCGGCGTCGCCGACCTTGCCGGCCGGCCAGAGCGCTTCGACCGCCTTCCGGCGGAAGCCGAGAGCATCAAGGCCTACGTCCGCGCCTTCGCGGGGGCCTGACGACGCCAATGACCCCAAAGGTTCACACATTGGCCAACGGTGTCCGCGTGGTCTGCGACCCGATGCCGGGCCTGCAGACCGTGGCCCTGTCCGTCGTGGCGGGGCAGGGCGCGCGGGCGGAGGACAAAGGTCGGTCCGGCTGGTCGCACCTGTTGGAACACATGGTCTTCAAGGGCGCCGGCGGGCGATCGGCGCGCGACATCGTCGAGGTGATCGAGGTGGAAGGTGGCAATATCAACGCCGCCACCGGCTACGAGCGGACCAGCTTCCAGATCCGCGCGCTGGCCGGCGGCCTCGATCTGGGCTCGGCCGTGCTGGCCGACCTGGTTCAGCGCCCGACCATGGACGCCGGTGACCTCGCCCGCGAAAAGCAGGTGGTGGGCCAGGAAATCGCCGAAGCAGCCGACGCCCCCGATGATCTGGTGTTCGAACTGGCCCAGACCGCGGCCTTCGAGGACCAGCCGCTGGGCCGGCCGATCCTGGGGACGCCAGATTCCATCGCCGTGGCCGATCCGCAGACCTTGGGCGCCTGGCGGGCCAGCCTCTATGCGCCGCGATCCCTGGTGATCAGCGCGGCGGGCGCGGTGGACGAGGACGATCTCCTGCGGCTGGCCGAGCGCGATTTCGGTCAGGCCGCCGGCGGCGCGGCGCTGACCGCCGATGCACCAGCCACGTTCACCGGAGGCCGGCGTCCGACCTCCAAGAGACTGGAGCAGGCCAATATCGTGGTCTTGCTGCCGGCTGTCGGCGTGCGCGATCCGGGCTATTTCGCGCTTCGGCTGCTGGCCGAGATCCTGGGCGGCGGCATGGCCTCGCGGCTGTTTCAGGAAGCGCGCGAGAAGCGCGGCCTGGCCTACGCCATCGACGCCTATTCCGAGACCTATGCCGACACCGGGGTGCTGGGCGTCTTCGCCGGCTGTGCGGCCAAGGACGCCGCAGAGCTGGTCCGGGTGGCCGCTGGCGAGATCGCCGGGATGCTGACGCCGGTGAGCGAGGCCGAGCTGGCCCGCGCCAAGGCCCAGCTGAAGGGCTCGATGTTCATGGGCCGCGAAAGCGCCCTGGCCCGCGCCGAACAGGCCGCCGGCCAGGTGCTGTTGTTCGGCCGCGCGCTGGACCCCGCCGAGGTAGCCGCCGAGGTGGAGGCGGTGACCCCGGCGGATCTGACCGCGCTTACGGCTCGGATCCTGGCGCAGCAGCGCGTCGCCATCGCGGTGCTGGGCCCCAAGGTCTCGCTGAACGCCGCTCCGGTTTTCGAGCGGGCGCTGTTCGGGTAGGCGCCCGGCGCCGAGCGCACGCCACCGAACGGTGCTTGACGGGCGCGCGTTTTGCGCGAGGCTTCCACCCCATGGCCCTGCTGGACTGGATCGCGCCGGAGAGCGGACTTCGCGTCGAAGGCGCGGGGGTCGTCCTGCGGCCGCCGCGGGCTTCGGACTATGCCGAATGGCGCGAACTGCGGGCGGTCAGCCGGGGGTTCCTGCAGCCCTGGGAGCCGACCTGGCCGGCCGACGACCTGGGACGTGCGGCGTATCGCCGCCGCCTTACCGCCTATGCGCGGGATCGCGAGGCCGGCGCGGCCTATCCGTTCTTTGTTCTGCGGGCGGGGGATGAGGCGATCACCGGCGGGATAACGCTCTCCAATGTCCGCCGCGGCGTCGCCCAGATGGGGTCGGTCGGCTATTGGTGCGGCAGGCCCCACGCTCGGGCCGGTCTGACCTTGGCGGCGGTCAAGGCGCTGGCCGATTTCTCGTTCCGCACCCTGGGGCTGCATCGGCTCGAGGCGGCCTGTATTCCCGACAATGTCCCGTCGCGGCGGCTGCTCTCCCGGGCCGGTTTCGCCGAGGAGGGGTATGCCAAGGCTTATCTGAAAATTAACGGCGTCTGGCGAGATCATGTGTTGTTCGGCCTGACCTCGCCTCTGCGAGGACCCGAGGGACCGGACGAGGGCGTTTCGGTCTGATCCGGGCGCCTCGGGGTGGGACGAGTTCCTCTTGGTGATGCCGAACGATCGCTGGATGTGGGACGCCACCGCGACGCTTGAAGCGCTGGGCGCGGCGGATGTGGCGCTGTGGGTCTGGGAGCCGGAACGAGATCGCCTGCGGCTGACCGGCTCGACGCGCGCGCTGGGGCTCGGACCGCTGG
>JANXXA010000241.1 GCA_025350885.1 Phenylobacterium sp. | reverse complement strand
GGCGGCGGTCGAGCGCGCGCGGGCCGAGGCCGCCATGCGCGAGAGCGGGGACAAGTATCGCAACCTGTTCGAGACGGTCCCGGTCGGGTTCGGGGTCATCGAACTGGTCCGCGACGAGAGCGGCGCCGTCACCGACTGGCTGGTCGTCGAACTCAATCCCGCACTCGAGCAGCATACGGGGCTTGATCGTGCGATGCTGGTCGGTCGACGGATCATGGAGGTGTTGCCAGCGGGCTTCAGCGTCGAGTTGGCCGCCATGTACCGTGAGGTCGTCGAGAGCCAGGCGCCGCGGCAAACGGAGTTCTTCTTCAACGGGGTTGATCGCTGGCTGTCGATTACCGCATCCCCGAACACAGGCGAACGCATCAATCTCGTCTTCGAGGACGTCACCGAACGCAAGCGGACCCAGGCGGCGCTGAACGAAAGCAAAGAGCGTCTGCGAATTCTGAACGAAGACCTTGAACGGACGGTCGCCGAGAGGACAGGCGAACGCAACGTTCTGGCGACCATCGTTGAGACGACCGACACCTTCATCCAAGTGGCGGATCTCGACTTTCGCTACCTGGCCATCAATCGGGCGTCGGCCGACGAGTTCGAGCGCATCTACGGCGTGAGACCAGCCGTCGGTGACAGCATGCTCGAACTGCTCGCTGACCAGCCTGACCAGCAGGCGGCGGTCAAAGCCTTGTGGTCGCGAGCCCTTGGGGGGGAGGAGTTCACAATCGTCCAAGACTTCGGCGATCCCGGGCGCAACCGATCCGCCTACGAGATCAAATTCAACAGCCTGCGCGACGAAGCCGGCAATCGGGTGGGCGCCTATCAGTTCGTCTATGACGTGACCGAGCGACTGCGCGACCAGGCCCGTCTCTTCGAAGCGCAGGAAGCGCTGCGTCAGTCGCAAAAACTCGAGGCGATTGGACAGCTGACCGGTGGGGTGGCCCACGACTTCAACAATCTACTGACGCCGATCATCGGCGGGCTCGATATGCTGCAAAGGCGCGCGGGCCTTGATGAGCGTGGTAAGCGAATTGTCGATGGGGCTCTTCAGGCAGCCGAACGCGCCAAGACCCTTGTCCAACGGCTCCTGGCCTTTTCCCGGCGCCAACCTCTTCAGCCGGCGCCAGTGGATGTGGCAGGGCTTATCCGCGGTCTCGCTGATCTGGTGGTCAGCACCACCGGACCTCAGATCAAGGTTGTCGTCCGCGCCTCTTCCGATGTGTCGCCCGCAATGGCCGATCACAACCAGCTCGAAATGGCGATCTTGAACCTCGCGGTGAACGCCCGCGACGCGATGCCCGAGGGCGGTACCCTCAGGATCACCGCGGAAAACGAGGTGATCAGCAGTCCTCACACCTCAGGGCTCGCGGTGGGCCGCTATGTACGCATCTCGGTAGCCGACACCGGCCACGGCATGGATGAGGAAACCCAACGTCGGGCCTTCGAGCCCTTTTTCAGCACCAAGGGCATCGGGAGGGGAACGGGCCTCGGCCTCTCCATGGTGCACGGGTTGGCCTCGCAACTCGGGGGCGCGCTGACGCTAAAAAGTCGGATCGGCCTCGGGACAAACTTGGACCTGTGGTTGCCCGCCAGCCTCGGGCCTGTGTCGGAGAAAGCGGCGCACGTGTCCCCAGAGTCTTCAGCCCCGCATGCTGGCTCGGTTCTGCTTGTCGACGACGAGGACATAGTGCGCGAGAGCACGGCTCAGATGCTGGAGGAATTGGGCTACCAAGTTGTCTCGGCGCCTTCGTCGGAGGCCGCGCTGCTCCTGATCGACAGCGGAAGCCATTTCGACATCCTTGTCACCGATCATTTGATGCCTGACATGTCGGGTGTGGAGCTTGCCAGACTTGTAACATCGCGGCGCCCCGGCACGCCTGTGCTGATCGTTTCTGGCTATGCCGAGGCCACGGGCATCGCGCCCGATCTGCCGCGTCTCACCAAGCCCTTCCGGCAAGTTGACCTCGCCGCGAGCCTGGCAGGCGCCCTGGGGCTTCACATCTAGACTAGTTCTATGCTGAGGGGCCCAGCAACGTCCGAGACAGGTGGAAAACGGGAATGCTTTCGGCAGCCTGACCTTTAAGGTTAAGTTTGATTTAGGCACATTCGAGCAAATACGAAAAATGCGTATCCAAGACTTGGAGAACCCTGCGCAGAACGTGTGCGGCGACACGTCGCGCTTCAGCTCAATCGGGCAGCTCGGCTGGCCAGAGTTGCGCACCATGCAGGACACGCAGTATGCGGACGGTCTCACCCAGGATCCGATAGGCGACGAGGCAGGGTTCTGCCGACAACCAGCTCCCGCGTGCCCTCCACCCGGCCGAGACGTCCGCTTTCAGGAAAGTCGATCAGGCGAATCACGGCCTTGGTGATGCGGATGTCCACAAGCGCAGCCGCACGCGGGTCATCGGCTTCAATGTGATCGTAGATCGCCCGCCGATCCTCCAGGGCGTATTGCGCCCAGACCAGTCTCACGCCTTACCGGCCGCCAAGCTCGCGGCCCGACGCGCAGCGAACTCAGCCTCAACCTCCTCGTGCGCCACGTCCGGCCGCATGTCGTCCAGCGCCTCGCGCACCTTGGCGCGGAACCAGGCATCGTAGGCCTGCGGTTCGACGATCAGCTCGAAAGGCAGGGCGCCCTCCCGGGCGGTGCGGGTCAGCAGGATACGCACTGCATCGGAGACGGTCATCCCCAGCTTGTCGAGAACCGCTGCGGCTTGCGCCTTCACCTGTGGATCGATGCGCGCCTGGATCAGCTCGTTGGCGGCCATGGGCGGACTCCTTCGTCGCCAATGTAATGCAGTTGAATGACGTTCGCCAGCGGCGTTGACGAGCAAAAGGGGGAGGCGGCTGGGTCCCCGCTTTCGCGGAGGCTGCCGTAGCGCCCGCCCTCAAGCCGCCCCGCCCTCAGTTTCCCCCGGGTTTCGCGCCGGTCGCACCGGCCGCGGCGTCGCGTTCCTTGGCGCGGGCGCCGGCCAGGATGCCGGGCAGGGCGTAGTTGCCTTCGTGGCAGGCGTATTCGTAGATGATCCCGTGCATCGGGGCGAAGTCGTATTCGCCGCCCCAGGGCGCGTCCCAGGTGTCGGGGTCTTCGGCCTGGAACTGGTAGTTGATCCGGGTCGGCGAGACGCGGGTGAACCGCTCGGTGACCTTCAGGTTCTTCCACGAGCCCATGAAGGACTGGCCCTGCGGGATGTTGGTGGTCTCGACCACCAGGGTGGCGCCTTCGTAGTGACCGATGGAATCGCCCATCCAGGGACGCACGCCGTCGGCGCGATGCTGGCCCTTGAGCCGGACGACCCGCGAATCGTGGATCATCTCCACCTGGATCACCACCGCATCGGCGGTCTGCACGATCTGATAGTTGTTGTTGTAGTAGCCGTTGGCCAGCATCGGCGGGCCGGCGTTGGAGCCGAAGCCCATGATGCAGCGCTCGCCCAGTTCGCGGGTCTCATAGCTGTCATAGATGTCGCGATAGTCGGCGAAGCTCCGCGCCGCCGGCGCCCCGGGCTTGCGCTTGGGCGGCAGGCCGTTGGGCGTGGTGATGATCGAGGTTCGGAACTCGCCGTTCACCTCCATGATGTGGGTGCCCGGATCGATCCAGAAGGTGTTGTAGCCGCCCACATCGCCACCGGCGGCGGCGAAGTCGGGCCGGATGGCGATCAGCTTGGCCTCGGCCGCCTTGGCGTCGGTGGCCGGCTTGGTCGGGGCGTCGGGGTCGGTGGGCCGGTCGGCCTCGGCCAGGGCGTCGCCGAACACCTTTTCCAGGGACCGGGCCTCAGCTGCCGACAGGACCGACTTGTCGGTCAGCCGCGAATTGCGCGTCAGCGGGGTCATGGTGGCATTGGACCAGTAGCCCGCGAGGTCCGGCTGGCCGAAGGCGTTCTTCATCGCCCAGCCCCGCTGCGCGATGGTCGGGTTGATCGGGACCGCCGCGGCCCGCGGGCTCTTGGTGGGGGCCGCCAGCGCCAGGCCGGCGGTCGCCACGGCTGCGGTGGACAGCGCGGTTCCGAGCGCGAGAATCAGGGCGGTTCGCATGGCGAGCATCTCCAGGAGCGTTTCCAGGGCCGTTGTTGGCGCGATCATACCACCAACCGCGCGTGACGCACGGGCAAGTGGTGGCGAAACCAATAGGCGCGCCCACATCGTCGGCAACGCCGCTTCGCCCCATTGTGCAGTCTAACGATGAGACCGTAATGTGCTGTTCCGCGGACGGGCGCAAAAGGGGGGCCCATGGCCGTCAGCAGAACCAGGGAGAGCGGTTCGGGGGGACCAGTGGGAGGCTTGATGCCTGCCGCGTCCGCCTCCGCACCGTTGTTCGAAGCAACCGACTCGGGTTGGCTACGAATGGTGGTCGACAGCATGAGCGAAGGGTTCGGCCTGCTCGCGCCC
>JANXXA010000193.1 GCA_025350885.1 Phenylobacterium sp. | reverse complement strand
CAAGCTGAAGGAAGGCGTGGAGATGATCATGCCGGGCGACAACACCGAGCTGACGGTGGAACTGATCACCCCCATCGCCATGGACACCGGCCTGCGCTTCGCCATCCGCGAGGGCGGCCGCACGGTCGGATCCGGCGTGGTCTCCAAGATCCTCAAGTAGGCCACGCGCACAGCGAGCACGGATACGAGGCCGTCGGGGCGACCCGGCGGCCTTTCTGTTTGCGCTCCATGACCGGCAAGTCATGACCGCGAATTAAGCTGCCTGCGCCGTCGCGTGGGGCTAGCGTCCGCGCACGATCTGGACCGGAAACAACGCCATGCGACCTGCGATGCTGATCATCACTGCGGCCGTGGCGTGTACAGCCGTCGGCGCCGCCCAGGCTGCGCCCGTGGGCGCGTCGGTTGAGATCCGTGATGCGGTCGCCCGGGTCACCGTGATCGCCGAGGACCGCGCCGACGTGAAGGTCGAGGTCGTCACCACCAACGCCGCCCTGCCGCTCAAGGTGAGCACTTCCGGCGCCCTGACCACCATCGATGGCGGCCTTGCCCATCGCATTCACAGCTGCCACGGCCGCCAACAGGATCCGCGGACGCGGGTGCGGGGTGTCGGGGCTGTCGACTACAGGGATATGCCGCAACTGGTGATCCGCACGCCCAGAGCCGTGGTCGTCGAGGCCGGCGGGGCGGTGTTCGGGGTCATCGGCCGGTCCGCAAGTGTCGACCTTCGCGACTCGGGGTGCAGCGCCTGGACCATCGCCGACGTAGCCGGAGACGTCACCTTGCGTGAATCGGGGACGGGCGATGTGCGCATGGGCTCGGCGGGCCGCCTCACCGTTCACCTGTCCGGCGCCGGCGCCGTGCGCGCGACCCGGGTGCGACAGGGCCTGGACGCCATTCTGTCCGGCGCGGGCGCCATGACGGTAGGCGAGCTGTCAGGCGGCTTGCAGGCCCATGTCTCGGGCGTCGGCAAGATCAATGTGGCCGGTGGACATGCCGGCGCGGTGCGGGTTTCGGTGTCCGGCCTTGGCTCCATTACATTCGGCGGCCAGGCGGAAAGCCTTGACGCCTCGATCTCCGGAATCGGCGATATCCGCGTCAAGCAGGTGACCGGCCAGGTCATCAAGTCCATCTCCGGCGGCGGCCACGTCACCATCGGTTGAAGTCGAAGGCAGGAACCTCAGATGCGACAACCCTTCATGCTCTCCGTCAGTGCGGTGCTGGTCCTCAGCAGCAGCGCCGCCGGCGCGGCCTCGGTGGAGATCAAGGACGCGGTGGTCCGGGTGACGGTGATCCCCGAGCGCCGGAGCGACATCAAGGTCGAAGTGATCTCAGCCAACCCGCGCCTGCCGCTTGAGGTCAGGACCCTCGGCGGCCGCACCATCGTCAGCGGTCGGCTGGGCCAGCGCATCCGCGGCTGCCATGGTTCCGGCGAAGCTGTCAGCGTGCATGTCCGTAATGTCGGCGAGGTGTCCTGGCGAGACATGCCCCAGGTTGTCATCCGCACGCCGGTCGATGTCGACGTCGATGCCGGCGGCGCCGTCTGGGGCTCCGTGGGACGGGCCGACAGTGTCCGGCTGGGCAACGCCGGCTGCGGTGACTGGACTGTCGCCAACGTGGCCGGAAAGATGGCCATCAGCCAGGCGGGTTCAGGCGCCACCCGCGCCGGCTCGGCCGGAGCCGCGAAGATCCGTGTGGCCGGCTCGGGCGATACGGTGATCGGCGAGGTTCGCGGGCCGCTGGAGGTCGATATCGCCGGCTCGGGCGACGTCACGGCGGCCTCGGTCAACGGGCCGTTCAAGATCCACGCCGCCGGCTCCGGCGACGTCAGGGTCGCCGGCGGCCACGCCGGCGCTATGGGCGTCACCCTGGCCGGATCCGGAAATGTCGACTTCGGCGGCGATGCGGACAGCCTGAAGGCCACAATCGCCGGTTCTGGCGATGTCCGGGTCAGGGCGGTGAAGGGGGCGGTTTCCAAGTTCGTCATGGGATCTGGCAAGGTGCTGATCCGCTGACCGGGGCGGCCCGCCGGATCACCCGATCCGCAACGGTCGCTGGCCTTGACGCGGGCGAGTCGAGCCGGTAGTAACCCGCCTCCTGTTGGACCGGCTGTGACTTTCGGGTCAGACGCGGTTCGCGGAGCGAGTTGGGACAGTGCCTTCATCGGCGTCCCGGCACAGGCCCTCGCGGGTATCGCGTGGGCCTAAGTCGTTTTTGCGGACTTACGCGTACGCACTCTCTTCGGAGGGTTCGGGTTGGTCTTTGAAATGGTCGAGATCACGCGGACGGTTCGTCGTCTGTAGGGAACGAAAAGAGCGATATGGATCGTCAGAACATCCGCATCCGCCTCAAGGCGTTTGACCACCGCGTGCTGGACCATTCCACGCGCGAGA
>JANXXA010000141.1 GCA_025350885.1 Phenylobacterium sp. | reverse complement strand
GGTGGATCAGGACGAATACATCCGCCATGGCGCGACCCTGGAAAGCGTCGCGGGCCTGCGTCCTGCCTTCAACAAGGAAGGCTCGGTCACCGCCGCCAACGCCTCGGGCCTCAATGACGGCGCCGCGGCCCTGGTGCTGATGACCGCCGAGGAGGCCCGGAAGCGCGGCCTGAAGCCCCTGGCCCGCATCGCCTCGTGGGCGCATGCCGGCGTCGATCCGGAGATCATGGGCACCGGCCCGATCCCGGCCAGCCGCAAGGCCCTGGAGCGCGCCGGCTGGGCCGTCGCCGACCTCGATCTGGTGGAGTCCAACGAGGCCTTCGCGGCCCAGTCGATCTGCGTGGTCCGCGACCTGGGACTCGATCCGGCCAAGGTCAACGTCAACGGCGGCGCCATCGCCATCGGCCACCCGATCGGCGCGTCGGGCGCGCGGATCCTGACCACCCTGTTGCACGAAATGAACCGCACCGACGCCACCAAGGGCCTGGCCACGCTGTGCGTCGGCGGCGGCATGGGCGTGGCCATGTGTGTCGAAAAAATCTGATCCGACTGCCGGACCAACCGGCGGCGGCTTTGCAGGGAGACGAAACGTATGGCCAGGGTAGCGTTGGTCACCGGCGGCACACGCGGCATCGGCCGGGCGATTGTCGAACGGCTGTCGCAGGACGGCATCAAGGTCGCGGCGGGCTATTCCGGCAACGACGCCGCGGCCGAGGCGCTGAGGCGCGAAACCGGGGCCATGGTCATCAAGGGCAACGTCGGCAGCTTCGCCGACTGCCAGAACGCGGTGGCCGCGGTCACGGCGGAGCTGGGGCCCATCGACATCCTGATCAACAACGCCGGCATCACCCGCGACGGCGTGTTCCACCGGATGAATTCCGAGCAGTGGAGCGAGGTGATCCGGGTCAACATGGACTCGCTGTTCAATATGACCCGCCAGGTGATCGAGGGCATGCGCGAGCGCGAATGGGGCCGGATCGTCAACATCTCCTCGATCAACGGCCAGAAGGGCCAGATCGGCCAGACCAACTATTCCGCCGCCAAGGCCGGGATGATCGGCTTCACCAAGGCGCTGGCGCTGGAGAACGCCAAGAAGGGCATCACGGTGAACTGCATCGCGCCTGGCTATATCGACACCGAGATGGTGCAGGCGGTGCCGGAAAAGGTGCTGGAAGGGATCATCGCCCAGATTCCGGTGGGCCGGTTGGGTCGCGGTGAGGAGATCGCCGACATGGTCGCGTTCCTGGCCGGCGAGCGGGCCGGATATGTGACCGGAACGACACTGTCGCTCAATGGCGGGCAGTACCTGGTCGGCTGAAGGTGCGACATCGGGCGCCGCCAGCCCGGCGGTCCAAAAAGCGCCCCAGTCACCCCGCATGTGCTGCGGCGTCATGACGGTCGAGCCAACGGCTTCATCCAGCGCGCGGTTTACGGCGGTCAAGGGCGTCGTCATCTGTGTTGTTCTCGGCCTATCCGCGCCGGCGACGGCGTTTCCGGGCCTGCGCGAGGGGCTGTTCGGCCAGCGCCCATCGGATGGCCGACAGAGCGCGACCCCGCTGGTGGCGCGCTATGTGTCGGAGGACGGCGACGTCTTCACGTTCGACCGCAGCCAGCCACGGCCGCTGCTCAAGTTCGACAACAGCTATGAGGTCTGGGCCCTGCGACCGCAGCCGGCGCCGCGCGGGGACACGATTTACAAGAACGACCTCGGCGAACCGGTGCTGCGCGCCACCCGCCTGGGCGGGGTCACGCTGTTCACCGATCAGCGGCCTGGCGGTTCAGCGGCGGCGCTGGCGGGCGTCGGCGCGCCCTTGCGCCTGCCGATCATGGGCCCGCAGGCGTTGCTGGAGCGACTGGCGCAGGCCAGCGCGCGGGCGAGCCGCGCCGCACGCCGGCTGATCCCCTTCGAGGCCGAGGCGACGCCGTCATCGTCAGCCCTGATCGCCGACGCCGCGATGGTCACCAGCGAGGCGGTGGTCCGGATGACCAAGCGCGCCGACGCGCGCAGGCTGCTGGAGCGGATCGTCAAGGTGCGCCTCACCGCCGGTCGCAAGGGCTCGGCCCAGGTTACCGACGGGGTGCTCGAAGTGGTGGTGGCGCCGCCGGACGGCCTGGCCGGCCGCCCCTCGTCGGACCGCATCGTCCAGGTTGCCGAGACTCGCTAGAGCCCCCTCGGCGCCTCAGTCGACTCAACCCAAAGCTCGTCATGGCCGGCCGCCGTGCCGGCCATCCATATGCGCCGATGGCGCCAAGGGGAGACATGAGGCGCCGCCGAGCCTTGATATGCGTCGCCCGCGTTTATGGGTTCCCGGCACGGGGGCCGGGAAGGACGAGCAAAAAGGGGGAGGCGGTTTTCATCAACTCCGCTGCCGAACGCTCTAACCCTTGAAATTGTCCTTGGCGGACCTCACCGCGCCGAAGGCGGCATGGTCAGGCTGGCCTGCTGCCCCAACCCGCTGGGCCAGCTTGGGCGCGCGCAGGAAGGGGTTGGTGGCCTTTTCCAGGCCGATGGTCGTGGGCACCGTGGGCTCGCCGCGTTGGCGTTGAGCGAAAATCTGATCCGTCCGGGCCTTCAACGTCGGGTCATCGTCCACGGACAGCGCGAACCGCGCGTTGGAGGCGGTGTATTCGTGGGCGCAGTAGACGGCCGTGTCGTCCGGCAGGGCGGCCAGCCGCTGCAGGCTGGTCCACATCTGTTCGGCGGTGCCTTCGAACAATCGCCCACACCCCAGCGCGAAGAGTGTGTCGCCGACGAAGGCGATGTGTTCCGCGGCGTCGAAATAGGCGATATGGCCCAGGGTGTGGCCGCCGGTCTCGATCACCTGAAACCGCGTCTCGCCCAGCATCACCTCGTCGCCGCCGCGCACCTCGCGATCCAGGGCCGAGATGCGGGTGACCTCGGCCGGGCCGACGATCATCGCGCCGGTGGCCGCGGCGACCTCGGCGTTGCCGCCGGCGTGGTCGGGATGCCAGTGGGTGTTGAGGATCAGATCCAGCGTCCAGCCCTTCTGCGACAGCGCCGCCAGGATCGCGGCCGCGTCCGGCGTGTCGATGCAGGCGGTCTTTCCCGTGGCCGCGTCGCGGGCGAGAAAGCCGTAGTTATCCGAGAGACACGGGAACTGGTGGACAGTGAGTGGCATAGGCTTGGCCTCCGGCGTCAACGATTTAGGTTGGCGACAAGCCCAAGTCGAGCATAGCCATCGCATCATGCGCCGCGACGTCCTGGACCTGCGACAGTTCTACGCGTCCGATCTGGGTCGCGCCGCGCGCGCCATGGTCGGTCGCAAGGTGCTGGAAGCCTGGGGCGACGCGCGCGGCCTCGATGTCCTGGCGCTGGGCTACGCGACGCCGTTCGTGGCCGACACCCGCCATGCCGCGCGACGCGTGGTCGCCGCCATGCCCGCCCAGCAGGGGGTGGAGCTGTGGCCGGCCGGCGAGCCCAACCTGACGACCCTGGTGGGCGAGGACAGCCTGCCGTTCGCCAACGCGCTGTTCGATCGCATCCTGGTGGTCCACGGCCTGGAGGAAAGCCCCGACCCGATCGGCCTGCTGCGGGAAATCTGGCGGGTGCTGGCGCCCGCCGGGCGGGTCGTGGTGGCCGTGGCGGCGCGCAACGGACTGTGGGCCAACAGCGAGAAGACGCCTTTTGGCCATGGCCGGCCCTACACCCGCGGACAGCTGGCCGAACTGCTGCGCGAGGCCGAACTCGAGCCGTCCGGCTGGACGCGCGCGCTCTATGTGCCGCCGGTGACCTGGCTGGCCGGCTGGGCGGAGGGCTTCGAACAGACCGGTTCGCGCCTGTGGCCAGGTTTCGCCGGACTGTTGCTGATGGAAGCGGTGAAACAGACCTTCGCGGTCAAGCCGCGCGGCTCCGGCGCCCGGGTCCGGCGGGTGCGGCCCTTGCTGGCGCCGGCCCCCAGCGGGGCGCCGGTTTCGCGGGCGCCGGCCAGCCATCTTCCGCGCGCCCCCTTGGAGCGCGGCGGGGAAAGCCTTAGCCTTGTCGTCGGATCCGCCCGTCGCGGATCGAATGGAGACGGTGCGCCATGAAGATGATCGTTGCTGTCATCAAGCCCAGCCGGCTTGACGCGGTGCTGGACGCCGTCACCGAAGCCGGGGCGTCGGGACTGACGGTCACGGAGGTGCGTGGCTATGGGCGCCAGCGTGGCAAGACCGAGGTCTATCGCGGCGCCGAATACGAAGTGAAGCTGCTGCCCAAGGTGAAGCTGGAAATCGCCGTCCCCGACGACATCTGCGAGGCGGTGGTCGAGGCCGTGGCGCGCACCGCCAACACCGGCAAGATCGGCGACGGCAAGGTCTTTGTCCTGGACCTGGAACAGGCCCTGCGCATCCGCACCGGCGACAAGGACGCCGCGGCGATCGCGGGTTAGGTGCGCGGGAAGTACGGCCAGAGCAGCCGGCCGCCGACCGCCGCAGCGGGCAAGCCGAGCAGCGCCCATGACCAGCTCGGTGCGCCGCCCCAGGCCAGCGCCGCGGCGGCCACGCACACCGCGAAACAGCCCACATCCCAACCGCCTTCGGAGGCGATCTTGTTCCGCAAGGGGCAGGGCGAGGCCTTGGCCAAGTTGTGGGTCACCGTCCCAAGTGGCGGCACAATCAACGGGAAGACCACTCCGCCGGCGGCGTTAGCGAGGCCCGCCAGCCAGGGCGAGCCGAGGCTCGCCGCCCGCAGCGCCATCACCGCGGCGGCGATGCCATAAGCGATCAGCACCGCGCGCCGGCCGTGCCCAAGGTCGACATGGTGGCCGATCGTCAGCCCACAGATCGCACCCACCAGGCCGGCCAGCGCCATGACCCCGCCATAGGCCGCGTAGCTCTGGCCCAGCGTCAGGAACAGCGCCACCTGCCAGACGTACAGAAACCCCGCGTCGAACCAGCCGTCGACGGCGATGATCGCCGCAGCCGGTCGCGCGGCCTGCCAGGCCCCAGGGGCGTTGCGGGCGACCGCGATGTTCGGCAGGCCCAGGAGCGGAAGGACCGAGGCCGCCTGGATCAGCGCCACAGCCGCGAACGTCCAGCGTGGGCCGGCGGTCATGAGGCCCCAGGCGCCCAGGAGCGGGGCCACGACGCTGGCGGCGGCCTCCAGGGCCTGGCCGATGGCGACCTGCTTGCCGCGATGCTCGGCGTCGCCGGCGGCGGCGAAGTAGGCGTTGCGGGGCACGTAGAACAGGACGTCGGCCAGGGCGCAGACGAGGCCGAACGCGAGGAGGGCAGGGTCCACGCCGCGAACCTCGGCCAGCAGCGGAAACTGCGCCGCCATGGCCAGGGTCCCGGCGACCAGCAGCGGCTTCAAGCCGAAGCGGATCGCCAGTGGCAGCATCACCGGCCGCACCGCGAAGCGCACGGCGACGATCGCGGCCTGAGTCAGGAAGGCGAGCGGGACGGGCACGCCCTGGCGGATCAGGAAGACCAGCAGGAATAGGCCGCCGGCGCCCTGGGCGAGCGCCTGGACGCCGGACTGCAGATTGACGCGGTTGATCGCATCATTGCCGAAAAATGACATGGGGTATCCATTGAAAGGAGCATGTAGCGACGCGAGCTCTGACGGCTCGGTCAGGCGGCTCAATCAGGATGCGCGTTGCGCTATTGGTGACTTCCACGCATGGAAGGAGTCCCCCTTCAACAGGGCGAACTATGCCCGGCGCTCGGGCTGCCGGCAAGCTCCGCGGGGCGGGCTGAGGAACCGACAAGATCGTCTGTGAGCGGCCTACTTCGATCAGGGCGCGGTGGTCCGAGTGTCGGGCTTGGCCTAGAAGACGCGGATGACGAACCAGCTCCCTCCGCCGCCGGCGATCGATCCCGCGGCGCCGATGATCGCGCGGACCGAGCGGATGGTCATCGCCCGCCCGCTTGCTGAGGTGGCGCGCCATGTGGTCGAGGCCGACCTCGCCACTCAGGTGCTGGCCACGCGGCGCCTGCCGGGCGTGGTCGGGGTGACGCCACTGACCGAGGGACCCTGGGGCGCCCCGGGCGCACGGCGCATCGTGCGGCTCAGCGACGGGAGCCAGACCACCGAGCAGGTGCTGGAACGCAGCGCCGAGCTGTTCCGCTACCAGGTCTGGGACTACACCACGGTCGCCGCCCGACTGATCGCCTACGCCCTGGGTGAGTTCCGCTTCGTGGCGCTGGACGGCGGCCGCACCGAGGTTGTCTGGACCTATGCCTTCCGGTTGCGGCCCGACGTCTTCCCGGGCCGTCTAGGCGGCCTGGGCCGCTGGCTGATGAAGGCGGTCTTTCTCGACACGGCCTACGCCGAACTGATGCGCACGGCGCTCGCGGCGATCAAGGGTGGCGTCGAGCGGGGATGAACTATCGCCGCCTTCGCCGAGACTTTGGCGCGAGCGCCGCCGGCTTCGGCAGATCGATCTCGCCCAGCAGGTCTCGCGCCATGGCCTGGGGCCGCGGCTCGGTGCGGCGGCTGAGCAGGAAGAGGGCGGTCTCGGAGCGCCAGTTTTCCAGCGGGCCGTCGGGCTTGATCGACCGGGCCGGTTTGCCGCCGGAGAGCGCGGCGCAGGCGTCCACCCGCAGGTCGAGCTCGCGGCACAGGTCGGTGAAATCGCGCAGGGTGCATAGGTGGATGTTCGGGGTCGACCACCAGGGGTCGGGCAGGGCGCGGGTCTCCGGCATCCGGCCGCGCGACATCAGCGACAGGCGCATCCGCCAGTGTCCGAAGTTCGGGACCGAGACGATGGCCTGGTCGGCGATGCGCAGCAGTTCGGACAGCACATGCCGCGGTTCGCGCATCTGCTGCAGGGTCTTGGAGAGGATGGCGTAGTCGAAGGCCCGCGTCGGGAAGTGGTCGAGGTCGCGGTCGCCGTCGCCCTGCACCACCGCCAGGCCCTTGGCGAGACAGGCCGAGACGCCGGCCGGGCTGATCTCCAGCCCCTGGCCGTCGACGCGTTTTTCGCGGCTGAGCAGTTCCAAGAGTTCGCCGTCCTCGCAGCCCACGTCGAGCACGCGCGCGCCGGGGCGCACCAGGCGCAGGATCTCCGCGAAGTCCTCGCGCAGGACGGTCACGCCAGGCTCACGCCAGGCCCCGCGCCTGGGCGGTCGAGGCGAAGAAGCCGCGCAGGGTCGCATCGAGCTGCGGCTCGTCGAGGAAGAAGGCGTCGTGGCCCTTGTCGGTCTCGATCTCGGCGAAGCTGGCGCGGCAGCCGGCGGCGTTCAGCGCGCGCACGATGTCGCGGCTCTCGGCGGTCGGATAGAGCCAGTCCGACGAGAACGACAGCACACAGAACCGCACCCCGCGCGCCCTGGCGAAGGCCTTGGCCAGCACGCCCTCGTGCTGCGCCGCCAGGTCGAAGTAGTCCAGCGCGCGGGTGATGTAGAGATAGGAGTTGGCGTCGAAGCGATCGACGAAACTGGCCCCCTGGTGGCGCAGATAGCTTTCCACCTGGAAGTCGGCGTCGAAACCCCAGCTGAGGCCGTCGCGTTGCAGCTCGCGGCCGAACTTGCGCTGCAGGGCGGCCTCCGAGAGATAGGTGATGTGGGCGGCCATGCGGGCCACGGCCAGGCCCTTCTCCGGCCGCACGCCGGCGACCTCATAGGCTCCGCCGCGCCAGTCCGGATCGGCCATGATCGCCTGGCGGCCGACCTCGTGGAAGGCGATGTTCTGGGCGGAATGGCGCGGCGCCGCGCCGATGCACACCGCGCTGAACAGCTTTTCCGGATAGTCCGCCGCCCACTGCAGCACCTGCATGCCGCCCATGGAGCCACCGACCACGGCGAACAGGGTCTCGATGCCCAGCGCCGCGATCAGCATCGCCTGGGCGCGGACCATGTCGGCGATGGTGATCACCGGAAACGCCAGGCCATAGGGGGCGCCGGTCGCGGGGTTGGTCGAGGCCGGACCCGTCGAGCCCATGCAGCCGCCGACGACATTGGCGCAGACGATGAAATAGCGTTCCGGGTCGAGCGGCAGGCCCGGCCCGACGACCCGGCTCCACCAGCCGGGCTTGCCGGTGGTGGGATTTGTCCCCGCCGCGTGCTGATCCATGGTCAGGGCGTGGCAGACCAGGACGGCGTTGGTCCTGGTCGCATTCAGCCGGCCATAGGTCTGGTAGGCGACATCCAGCGCCTCGAGCCGGGCGCCGGAGTCCAGGCGCAGGCCCTGGCCGGCGGGAAACCTCAGCGTCCCACCGTCCGTTTCGCTCGCAGCGGTGGTCCCGGCCGCGTCCATCAGGGGCCTTGGACCGCCAAGCCCTTTCGGTGTCAATGAGGTCCTGCAAGGCCATGAGCGGCTTCGCAGCCGGCGCGGGCGCGGCTATGAGGGTGAGCAGGGGGCGGAGTGCGCATGGACCGGCTGATCCTTTTCCGGCACGGCAAGGCCGAGGCCGAGTCCGCCAGTGGCGATGATTTCGACCGCCGCCTCGCGCCCCGGGGCATTGCGGAATCGGCGGCCATGGGTGGGCAGCTGGCGGATCTTGGGCTCAGGCCCGACCTGGCTCTGGTGTCGGCCGCGGCGCGGACCCGCGAGACCTGGTCGGCCGCCGAGCCGCATTTTCCCAAGGCCCGCTTGAGTATCGAGGAGGATCTCTATCACGCCGATTCCGGCTCGATCCGACGCGAGGTCGCTCGCGCCGGCGCGGGGGTCGGCACCTTGATGGTGATCGGCCATAACCCCGGCCTGCAGGAGCCGACCGTGCAACTGCTGGCCGAGGGCTCGGCGCCGGCCTCGCTGATCGACCGGGCGCGGCGGCGGTTCCCGACGGCGGCGGCGGCGGTGTTCCTGTTCGACGCCAATGGCCGGCCGGCCTTCGACGGGCTGTTCGTTCCCGAGCGCGGCCTGGAGCGCGGAGATTGAGCCGCATCTACAAGATCCTGCCAGGCGCCGACTGGAGCTTCGCGCAACAGGCGGGACGGTTCGACGGCTCGACCCTCGACCTGCAAGACGGCTTCATCCACTTTTCGACGGCGGCCCAGGCGCAGGAGACCGCGCGGCGCCACTTCGCCGGCCAGGCGAGGCTGGTGGTGCTCGAGGTCGAGACCGATGACCTGGGGGACGCGGTGCGCTGGGAGCCGTCGCGCGGCGGGGCGCTGTTCCCCCACCTCTACGGGCCCTTGCCCACGCGCCAGGTGCGCGGCGTGACCGAGGCGCCGCTCGACGCCGATGGCCTGCCCGTCATCGCTGTCGCGTCGTGACCCTGCACGGCCTGGCGACGCGGGCGCTGCGGGGGTTCGATCCGGAGGACGCCCACAGCCTGGCGATCGGGGCGTTGAAGCTCGGCCTGGGTCCCGTCGGCGGCCTAGACGATCCGATCCTGGCGACATCGCTGGCCGGCATGAGCCTGGCCAACCCGATCGGGCTGGCGCCCGGGTTCGACAAGGACGCCCGCGTGTTCGGCCCTATGCTGCGCGCCGGGTTCGGGTTCGTGGAGTGCGGCACGGTCACGCCCAGGCCGCAGGCGGGAAACCCTCGCCCGCGGCTGTTTCGGCTCAGCGAAGACCGCGCGGTGATCAATCGCATGGGATTCAACAACCAGGGACTGGAGGCGTTCGCCGCCCGGTTGGCGCGGCGCGGCGCCCGCAGCGTGGTGGGCGCCAACATCGGAGCCAACAAGGAGTCGCAGGACCGCGTCGGCGACTATGTGACCGGGCTCCAGGGGCTCTGGGGCCTGGCGTCCTATTTCACCCTCAACATCTCCTCGCCCAACACGCCGGGACTGCGGGCGTTGCAGACCCGGGCCGCGCTGGAGGACCTGCTGGGGCGCGTTGCGCAGGCGCGTGACGCCCTGCCGGCTGAGGGCCGGGTCCCGATCTTCCTGAAGGTCGCGCCGGACCTGGAGAGCGGCGAGGTCGAAGCGATCGTCGAGACCTGCCTGACCGGCGGGCTGTCCGGGATCATGGTGGCCAACACCACCGTGTCGCGGCCGGCGCTGGCGTCGCGTTTCGCGGGCGAGGCCGGCGGGCTTTCCGGTGCGCCCCTGGCGGCGCTGGCGACGCGGGTGCTTGGTGAATTCGCGCAGGTCGGCGCGGGGCGGCTGGCGCTGGTCAGCGTCGGCGGCATTGGCTCAGGCGCGGACGCCTATGCCCGGATCCGCGCCGGCGCCAGCGCGGTGCAGCTCTATTCCGCCCTGGTGTTCGAGGGTCCGGGACTGGTGGGCGCGATCAGGCGCGACCTGGCGGCGCGGCTGCGCGCCGACGGGTTCGCCACGGTCACGGCCGCCGTCGGGGCGCGGTAGCCGCGTTTGGCCGCGTTGCCGAACCGTGTCGGCTGGACTAGGTGAAGCCCATGGCGGACACCGCGACGCCGCAGGAGCTTCCCAGGCCAAAGGGGCCCCGCTTCTTCTGGCCGGGTGGCCTCTCGGCGCGCCTGCTGACGCTGACGATCCTGTTCGCGGTCTTGGCCGCCGCCTTCGCCCTGCCGCCGACGCTGGCGTCGTACGAGGAAAAGTGGCTGCTCGACCGGGTGCGGGCCGGCGAACTGGCCTCGCTGGCCCCTGACGTCGCACCAGATCGCAAGGTCTCCCAGCAAATCGCCAATCAGTTGCTGAACGGCGCTGGCGTCGCGCGCGTGGCGATCCAGACCGACGGGATGCGCCGGCTGGTGCTGGGCGGACCCAGCCTGCGGCGCGCGCCCTATGTGGTCGATCTGCGCGACCAGGCGCCCGCCTCGTGGCTGGCGGCGCCGTTCCAGACCCTGCTCGGCGGCGAGGGGCGGTATGTCCGGGTCGTGGCCCCGCCGCGCTTTCGCCGGGGCGATTTCGTCGAGATCGTCGCGCCCGACGCCGAATTGAAGCGCGAGCTGATCGCCTATCTGTGGAAGCTGGCGCTGGTCGCCGCGTTCGTCACCGCCGGGGTGGGGGGCGTGGTCTATCTGTCGCTGAACATCTTCCTGGTGCGGCCGATGCAGCGGATCACCTACGCCATGGAGCGGTTTCGCGCCGATCCGGAGGACGCCGAGGCCAGGGTGCCGCTGTCGGGCCGGCGCGATGAGATCGGTCGCGCCGAAGCCGAGCTCGACCGGATGCAGGCCGACCTGCGGGTGGCGCTGAATGCGCGGGGCCGGCTGGCGGCGCTGGGCGAGGCGGTGGCCAAGATCAATCACGACCTGAAGAACATGCTGACCAGCGCCCAGATCGCCTCGGAGCGGCTGGCGGCGCTGAAGGATCCCAAGGTCAGCCAGGTGCTGCCCCGCCTCGAGCGCGCGCTCGACCGGGCGGTGAAGCTGGCGTCCGGCGTGCTGGCCTATGGCAAGACCGAGGAGGCCGCGCCCGAGCCCCGGCCGGTGCGGCTGGCCGCCGCCGTCGCCGCCGCCGCCGAGGAGGCCCGGCTGGCCGAGCATGGGGTGACGCTGGACTGCGCGGTGGGTCCGGCCGAACAGGTCAGCGCCGATCCCGACCAGCTGCACCGGATGCTCGCCAACCTGCTGCGCAACGCCCGCGAGGCGATCGAGCACCAGGACGCCCGGCGCTCGCCCGGCCATATCGCCGTCAGCCTGGCCCGGGTGGAGGACGTCAGCCTGATACGCATCGCCGACAACGGCCCCGGCGTGCCCGAGCGGGTCCGCGAGCGGCTGTTCCAGCCCTTCGCCGGGTCGGGGCGGCCGGACGGGGCGGGCCTCGGGCTGGCGATCGCCCGCGAACTGGCCCAGGGCCACGGCGGCGACCTGACCCTTGCCGAAACGACGGCCCAGGGCGCGACCTTCGAACTGCGGCTTCCCGGCGCGCCACCCCCGGCGTCGTCCCGCAAGCGGGCGGCGAAGGGCTCTGCGGCTTAGCGGTCCCCTTATCTCTCAGCGAGGAAGGCGCGGCTGACTTTCTTGGTCACCACCTGGGTCCAGGCTTCGAGCACCAGTTCGGCCACCTCGCCCGCGTCGAGAGCCTCGATCTCCACCCAGCTCCAGCGCATCGCCCCGGCGATCATCGGTCGGAAGATCTCCGGGCGCGCCTCGAACAGCAGCTCCTGGTGAGCCTTCCCAAGCTTCATGAAGACCCCGCCTTTCCAGGTCTGGACGAAGCCCTTGGAGCCGACCGTGAAGCACGGCTGATCCAGCCACTCGACCTCGCGGGCGCCCGGCAGGGGCAGGGCGGCGCGGCGGATGTCGTCCCAGGTCGCCAGAGTTCGAGCCTCCCCTCGGCTAATAGCCCTTGGCGATTCCTTCGCGGCGCGGATCGGCGCCGCCGCGCAGGCCCTGCGGGGTGACCTCGATGCCATGCAGGCCCGAGCCCTCGCCGAACGATCCGCCGCTCAGTCGCACGCCCTTGGCGGCCAGGCCATCGACCACGCCGGGCGCGAACTTGGCCGGCTCGGAGGCGTAGAAATTGCCGAAGGCAATCAGGTTGGGCAGGGCCAGCGCCTCCTGCATCGGCAGCTTCCAGTCGAGCAGGGCGACCAGGGCTTTCAGGTTGAAGGCGATGATCGAGGGCCCGCCGGGCGAGCCCACGGCAGCCACCAGCCGGCCGCGCCGGTCCAGCACGATGGCCGGGGCCATCGACGACCGGGGCCGCTTGCCCCCGGCCACGGCGTTGGCCGCCGGCGCGCCGTCGCCCTCTTTCGGCTCGAACGAGAAGTCGGTCAGCTGGTTGTTGAGGAAGAAGCCCGCGACCATCCGGCCGTCGCCGAAGATGCTCTCGACCGTGGTGGTCATCGAGACCGCGTTGCCGGCCTTGTCGACGATGGCGAAGTGGGTCGTGCCGCCGGGCTCGGCGGTATGGTCGGGCGCGCGGACGCCAGCGCCTCGGGGCTTGCCAGGGGTGGGCGGCGGCCCGGCGCGGTCCCGGTCGATCAGCCGGGCGCGGGCGTCGAGGTAGGCGGGCTCCAGCAGGCCCTCGGTGGGCACGTCGACGAAGTCGGGGTCGCCGAAATAGCGGTCACGGTCGGCGTACATCAGCCGGCTGGCCTGGCTGAACAGATACCAGCCCTGGGCGTCGCCCCGGTGGGCGCCGATGTCGGTGCGCTCAAGGATGCCCAGGCCCTCCAGCACCGCCGGTCCGCCGGAGGGGGCGGGGGGCACGCAGACCACATAGACGCGGTAGGGCCGGCAGACGGCGGGGCCGGCCTTGGGCTTGTAGGCCGCCAGGTCCTGCAGCGTCATGGAACCGGGCAGCGGCCCCTGTTGCAGGCGGGCGACGATCTGTTGCGCGATGGGGCCTTCCAGCAGCGCCTTGGGACCCTCGGCGGCGATCCTGCGCAGGGTCGCGGCGTAGGCGGGGTTGCGCATGGTGTCGCCGGGCTGGATCTTCATCCCGTCGGGCCGGGTGAAATAGGCGATGGCGTCGGGCTGGGCGGCCTGTGGCGCGCGCGAGCCGGCCGCCTCGGCCATCCGCCGGGGCGCCGGGAAGCCGCCCTCGGCCAGCTGTTCGGCGGTCGTAAACAGCGTGTTCCAGGCCAGCCGGCCATGCTGGCGCTGCGCCAGATAGAGCATGGCGACGGCGCCCGGCACGCCGGCCGAGCGGCCGGAGACCATGGCCTGGCCCTTGTTCATCAGCTTGCCGTCGGGGCCGTAGAACAGCTGCGGCGTCGCCGCCGCCGGCGCCGTCTCGCGACCGTTGTAGGCGCTCACCCGGCGGGTTTTGACGTCATAGACGGTCATGAACGCCCCGCCGCCGAGGCCGGAACTCTGCGGCTCGACCAGGCCCAGCACCGCCTGCACGGCGACAGCGGCATCGACCGCCGAGCCGCCGGCCTTCAGCACCTTCAGCCCCGCCTCGACGGCCATCGGATTGGCCGCGGCGACCATGGCGGTGGGGCCGGTCCCGGCCTTGGCGTGATGGCCCCGCGACCCATGCGCCAGCAACGGCGCGGCGGAACCGGCGAGGAAGAGGGCGGCTAGGCCGAGGGGCGCGAGGCGCTTGGCGAAGGTCACGTGGCGGCAATCTCCGGACGGTCGAGGATCAGAGACATGCCTTCGCACGCCCGGCCCGGCCCCGGCAACCGGGCGGCAAATTCGCACCACGCCCCGGCTTGCGCTTTGCCCGCTCCGCGACTAGGTTCCGCCGCCTCGCCGTCAGGCAATGCGCGCCCGTAGCTCAGCTGGATAGAGCATCAGACTACGAATCTGAGGGTCGGACGTTCGAATCGTTCCGGGCGTGCCAATTTCTC
>JANXXA010000125.1 GCA_025350885.1 Phenylobacterium sp. | reverse complement strand
GCTCCTTGGCGTTCTGCTGCTGGCCACCAGCTTGCTCAGCGGGGTGGCCGACGCCAGGTCGCGGATCAAGGACATCGTCGCTTTCGAGGGCGTGCGCGACAACCAGCTCGTCGGCTATGGCATCGTGGTCGGGCTGAACGGCACCGGCGACGCCCTGCGCAACGCCCCCTTCACCAAGCAGAGCCTCGAGGCGATGCTGGAGCGGCTGGGCGTCAACACCCGCGACGCCAACCTCAACACCAAGAACGTCGCCGCGGTGATGGTCACCGCCAAGCTGCCGCCGTTCGCCGCGGCGGGGGCCGAGATCGACGCCACCGTGTCCGCCCTCGGCGACGCCAAGAGCCTGCTCGGCGGCACCCTGCTGGTCACCCCGCTGATGGGCGCCGACGGCAAGGCCTACGCCAGCGCGCAAGGCACCGTCCAGACCGGCTCGGTCAGCGCGTCGGGCGCCTCGGGCTCCAGTATCTCCAAGGGCGTGCCCACCGCCGGCCGCATCGCCGCCGGGGCCATCGTCGAGGCCGAAACCGGCTTCCAGCTGGCCAGTATGGGCAGCCTGCGGATGACGCTGCGCAACCCCGACTTCACCACCGCCGGGCGCATCGCCGATGTGATCAACGCCCGCTACCCGGGAGCCGCCATCGC
The DNA here is from genome assembly GCA_025350885.1 of Phenylobacterium sp. Classification (GTDB taxonomy): domain Bacteria; phylum Pseudomonadota; class Alphaproteobacteria; order Caulobacterales; family Caulobacteraceae; genus Phenylobacterium. Next base: position 5,158 of record JANXXA010000125.1, on the reverse strand, counting down.
CGAGAACCCGACCATCGTCGCCATCCACCCGGTGGGCGGCCAGGACATGATGAGCTTCCTGGGCCAGGTCGAAAACCTCACGGTCGAACCCGACTCGCCGGCCAAGGTGGTGATCGATGAGGTGGCCGGGGTCATCGTCATGGGCGACAGTGTCCGCCTCTCCACCGTCGCCATCCAGCAGGGTAACCTGACGATCACCGTGCGCGAGACCCCCGCCGTCAGCCAGCCCAACGCCTTTTCCAAGGGCGGGACCACCGCCGTCGTGCCCCAATCCGACGTTTCGGTGGACGAGGAAAAGGGCAAACAGTTCGTCACGCTGCGGACCGGCGCCTCCCTGGCGAGCCTGGTGGCCGGCCTGAACGCCCTGGGCGTCACCCCGCGCGACATGATCTCGATCCTGCAGACCATCAAGACCGCCGGCGCCCTGCAGGCCGAAATCGAGGTCATGTGATGGCCGACCTGACCGCCGCCGTCGTCCCTCCGAACCTGCTGGCGCCACCCATCCGAGAGCCGGGCCCCACCGCGCCGGGCCTCTCCGCGCCGGGTGCGGGTGAGTTGGCCAAGCGCGGCCAGATCCGGGAGACGGCGCAGAAGTTCGAAGCCTCGTTCCTGTCGATCATGCTGCAACAGATGTTTGAAGGCGTCGATACCGCCGCCCCGTTCGGTGGCGGCCCCGGCGAGACGATGTTCAAGTCGTTCATGTCCGAGGCCATGGCCGGCAAGATGACCCAGGCCGGCGGCGTCGGCATCGCCGCCTCGGTGCAGCGCGAAATGCTGAAGATGCAGGGGCTGAACTGATGGACTCCGCGCCAGATCCCTCGCCAGATCCTGAGGGGGCCGAGCGTGTCGAACAGCTCACCCTGCTGACCGAGCGGCTGACCGGCCTGGTGGCGATGGAGGCGCAGGCCTTCGAGGCGCGCCGGCCGCAGGACGCCATCGTCCATGTGGAAGAGACCGGGCGGCTGGCCAACATCTACCGCCACGAATCCGCCCGGGTGCGGGCCAACCCGGCGCTGATCTCCGGCGCGAGCCTGATCCAGCGCGCCCGCCTGATCCGCGCCACCGAGGCCTTCGACGCCGTGCTCGCCCGCCAGAGCCGGGCTGTGGCCGCCGCTCAGTTCATCACCGAAGGCCTGGTCCGCGCCATCGCCGACGAGGTGGCTGCCCAACGTCAGCAGACTGCGACCTACGGCCCAGGCGCGCTTTCCGCCCCCACCGCCGCCGCCACCGCCATTACCTTGAACAAGCGAGCCTGACGCGGCGAATTCAAACACTTGTTTGATGTTGATCAACCACGCTAAGCTCTGACCGTCGCTGGAGCGTTTCCGGCGATCTACGTTCTCAGGGCGGGGTGAAAGTCCCCACCGGCGGTAATGCCTTCTGAAAACAGGGGGACGAGCCCGCGGGCGCCCTGCGTAGCTCTTCGGAGCGGCGCAGGGGACTAGCAGACACCGGTGCGATCCCGGGGCCGACGGTTAGAGTCCGGTTATGAGAACCGCTGACGGTGTGCGTCTGGCTTTCGCCAGGCCTGCGCTGGAAGCGTTTCCCTGAGTCGTGGTTCCTCGAACCCGTCAGGGAGATGACCATGACCCAAGCTATTGAAACCCCCCGCCCGACGTTCGCGCCGGAACTGCCCACCGCCAACGGGGCCTTCCGCGCCGCGCGGGTCGCCTTTGTCCACGCGCAATGGCACCGCGACATCGTCGCCGAGGCCCATCTGGGCTTTCTGGAAGAGATGGCGGCCCTGGGCTTCGCGCCCGAAACGGTCGAACGCTTCGAGACGCCGGGGGCCTTCGAGATCCCGCTACACGCCCAGGCCCTGGCGCGCAGCGGCCGCTACGCGGCGATCGTCGGGGCCGCCTTCGTCGTCGATGGCGGCATCTATCGCCACGAGTTCGTCGCCGAGACCGTGGTGGCCGCTCTTATGCAGGTGCAACTGGCCACCGAGACGCCGATCTTCTCGGTAGTGCTGACCCCGCACCACTTCCACGAGCACGAAGTTCACCAGAGGTTCTTCCACGACCACTTCCGCCTCAAGGGCCACGAGGCGGCGCGGGCCTGCGTCGGCACGCTGCAAAGCCTGGCCCGGCTGGCCGCGGCGGCTTGAGGGGTGGCGACCAGGGAGCAGTGTGGCCGGCCCGCCACGGATCGGGCGCCGTGACCTGCCTGAACCCGTGTCAGGCTTGACAGTCGCCCGGCCCAGGGCTGCATCCTGCGGTAGAAATGCCGCGCGACTCGCAGGTCGGCACGCGCCGAATTCGCGGTCGATGCGGCTGCGGGAGGACCCAATATGATCAGACTTACCAGGGCCGCGGCCCTGCTTGGCTTCAGCGCGCTCGCTGCAAGCGGCAGCTTCGGCTTGGCGCAGGCGCAGACCGCCGGCAGCGTTTCCGAAATTATCGTCACCGGCTCGCGGATCCGCACCAGTCCGCTTGATCAGAACCAGCCGGTGGTGCAGATCGATCAGGCGGCTATCGCCAAGAGCGGCCTGACCTCGACGGTCGATGTGCTGCAGCGAATTCCCTCGGCTGGCGGCGGACTGAACGCCAAGTTCAACAACTCCGGAAACTTCGGTAATCCGCCGGACGGCGGCGGCGTGGGCGCGGGCTCGGCTGAAATTGACCTGCGCTACCTGAGCTCGCGCCGGGTGCTGGTGCTGGTCGACGGGCTGCGCTGGGTCAGCGGCGCCGCGGCGTCCGGAGTCCCCGGTTCGGTCGATCTCAACACCATACCCTCGGCGATGATCAGCCGGATGGAGGTGCTGCAGGAGGGGGCGTCGCCGATCTATGGATCGGACGCCATCGCCGGCGTCGTCAACATCATCACCAAGCAGCGGCAGGACGGCTTCCAGGCCTCGGCGCAGGTTGGCGGCTTCGGCGACGGCGACGGGTTCACCCAGGACTATAACCTCTCCTGGGGCGTGACCCAGGGCGGGACCTCGATCGTGCTCGGCGGCGGCTATTTCAAGCAGGATCCCGTGCTGGCCGGCGACCGCGACATCTCTCGCTTCCCCGCACCCTACGCCACGTCCTGTTTGGCTGGCGGCTGCAGCTCGGGAACACCGCTCGGGCGGTTCATCGTGCATGATCCCAACACCAACCAGGACCTAAACCTAACTTTGCGTCAGGCGCTCTCGCCGGGCCAGCGGCCGGTCTACAATCCGCTCGCGCCGACCGGCGCCGGCGGCAGCTTCAAGGACTTCACCACCGCGGACCGGTTCGACTTCCAACCCTTTAACTACATCCTCACGCCGCTCCAGCGGTTGAGCCTGTTCGGCTCGGTGACCCAGGAGATCACCGACAAGATCCGCTTCCGCGCGCGGGCCTCCTACACCGAGCGCAAGTCGGCGAACCAGGCCGCGCCCCTGCCGCTGTTCGTCGGGCCGGACGCCGGCAATGGCAATCTGCTGGATACGGTGACGGTCGACGCCAGCAACCCCTTCAACCCCTTCGGCTTCACCCTGCAGCCCGGCACCTACGCCTTCATCGGTCGGCGGCTGGTGGAAAACGGCACGCGGCACTACGAGCAGACGGTCAACACCTGGAATGTCTCGGGCATGTTCGAGGGCGAGTTCGCCGTCGGCGAACGCACGTGGCACTGGGATGTCGATGGCGTCTGGTCGCGAAATCGCGCCGAGCAGAGCTTTACCGGCAACGTCAACGCCCAGCGCGTGCAACAGGCGCTTGGCCCCCTCTCCCAGTGCACCGGCGCCTGCACCCCGCTGAACATCTTCGGCGGCGTCGGCACCATCACCCCGGCGATGCTGCAGTTCATCGGCTTCACCCAGCACGATGTGTCGCAACAGGAGCTGACCGACTTCTCGGCCAACCTGACCGGCGACCTCATCGACCTTCCGGCCGGCCCACTGGCCTTCGCGGCCGGTGTGGAACGGCGGCGCAACACGGGCTACTTCGCGCCCGACGCCATCGTCGCCGCCGGCCTGTCGTCCGATATCCCGGCCCAGCCGGCGAGCGGCAAGATCACGGTCAAGGAAGCCTACGGCGAACTGCGCATCCCGCTGCTGGCGGACATGCCGTTCTTCGACAGCCTGGACGCCTCGGTGGCCGGCCGCTGGTTCGACTATTCGACCTCCGGCACCGATTCGACCTTCAAGGTCGGGGGCACCTGGCGGCCGATCCACGAGGTCCTGTTCCGCGGCTCATACGGCGAGGGCTTCCGCAGCCCCTCGATCGGCGAACTGTTCGGCTCGGCCTCGCGCTTCGACCAGGAAGTCACCGACCCCTGCTCGGGCTTCTCCGCGGCCACACCGGCCAACGTCCGGGCCAACTGCATCGCCCGCGGCGTCCCGGCCAACGGCAGCTACAGCCAGCTCAACCCGCAGGTCTCGGTGATCACCAGCGGCAATCGCAGCCTGAAGCCGGAGACCTCCAAGAGCTATAACTTCAGCGGCGTCTGGGAGCCGACCTTCCTGAAGGACACGCCCTGGTCCAGCGGCGGCTCGATCGAGCTGGCCTATTCGCGCATCAAGCTGGACAAGGCGATCCAGGCCCAGAACGGCCAGTCCCTGCTGGACCGCTGCGCCCAGACCGCCGACGCCCTGGCCTGCGCCACCATCACCCGCACGGCCTCCGGCGCGGTTGTCGGCATCGCCAACCCGCTAATCAACATCGGCGGCATCAAGACCCGGGCGCTGGACCTCAACGTGACCTGGATCTCGCCAGCCTGGGATATCGGCCAGTTCCAGGCCCACTGGTACTCGACCCGCCTGCTGGAGTTCACCGAGTACGTGCCCGCCGCGGGCGGCCTCCTGGCCATCTCGCGCGAAGGCACCGAGCGCGGCAGCCCCGACCAGGCCTATCCGAAGACCAAGTCGACCCTGATGGTCGACTGGGACAAGGCCGACTTCGGCGCCACCGTGACCGGACGCTACCTGTCGAAGGTCCAGGAAGCCGGCGATCCGAACAAGCTCTCCGCCCGACTCTACGTCGACGCCCAGGTCCGCTGGTCTCCGTCCTTCATCGACGACGGCCTGTCCTTCGCGCTCGGAGTGAACAACCTGTTCGACAAGGACCCGCCGGGTTGCGTCACCTGCGGCCTGAACAACTACGACCCGAACGCCTACGACGCGCCGGGGCGTTTCATGTACCTGCGCCTGAGCTACCGCCACTAACCGGCGAGGCGTCCGGGCGCGCTTGCG
>JANXXA010000181.1 GCA_025350885.1 Phenylobacterium sp. | reverse complement strand
GTTTGGCCAGATCATGTAGACGTGGCCCCTGGGGCCGACGACCTTGGAGAAGATCTTCGTGAAATAGCCGGAGCCGGGGATCAGATCGACCACCTTGTCGCCGGACTTGACGCCGGAGAAGGCGATCAGCTCGCCGGGGTGGCGCCTCGCGTCGGCGGCCCGGTCGGCGCCACGGCCCTTGTCGGCAACAGCGGCGGCGATGTCGGCGCGGACGGCCGGAGCCGCGACAGCGGTTGCGGTTACCGCGGCGAAGCTGGCGGCCACGCAGGCCACGACGAGTAGGGTTTTCATCGGCGAACTCCAGGGCTGATGGCGGGCACGCTCCCGCCGCGCGGGCTCCCTGTCAACCGCATCCGCGGGCGATAGGCCGACGGTTACCGCCTGTCGCGCCGGGCGGTCAGGTCGACGTGGACGCCCACCTTGGCCGGCACCTGGTCCACCGCCTGGAACTCGCCCTGACCGACGCCGAAGGCCAGGCGGTCGAGGCTGGCCTCGCCGCTCATCTGAGCGCGGTCGCCGACGATCTTCAGCCGGAACGCCAGATCGACCGGCCGGGTGACGCCGCGCAGGCTCAGCGTTCCGTGGGCGAGATAGCGGTCGGCGCCGGTTTTCTGGAAACGGCTGGCGGTGAAGACAGCCTTTGGATGGGCCGCGCTGTCGAACCAGTCGGACGCCGGCAGCGAGGCGTCGCGTTGCCCATCCCCGGTCTTGCCCGAGGCCATGTCGATGCTGACGCTGACCTTGGAGCGGTCGAGCGCTTCGGGGCTGAACATGATGTCGGCCTTCCAGCGATCAAACCGGCCCTGCACGGCCTCGCCGCCCCAGCTTGTAGTGAAATTCAGCGAAGAGCCCGGCGACACCCTCCAGGCGACCGGGTCCGTCGAGGCCACCGTCTCCCCAGCTGGCGGCGGCGCGGCGGCCGCGATCGGAGCTGCAGGCTCCACGGCCAAGGACGGCTCGGCGGCGACGGTAGCCACCGGCGGCGGACCCATGGCCGGGCGCGGCGGCTGCACCAGCTTGCCGAACGCCGCGGCGCCGAGGAGCGCCAGGGCGATCAGCACAAGGCGCGGCTCCCGCCAGCGGCCGGGGACGGCGCCCGGCGCCATGCGCGGCAGGATCGGCGTCTGACGGTCGAACAGCTGGTGCTTCAGCGCACCGCCGACGTGCAGCACGAAGAGGGCGTAGATCCCCAGCGCCAGCAGCCCGTGGCCGCGCTCCCCGACCAGGTGCGCGGTCTTCTTGGCGGCGGTCGCCAGGTCGGAAACCCCCGGCAGGCTTGGCCAATGGACCACGCCATAGAGCAGGGTCGGGATCTCGATGCGGCTCGCCGAGACTGTCAGCCAGCCGGTCAGGGGCATGCCGATCATGATCGCGTAGAAACCCCAGTGCACCGCGCGCGACAGCACCCGCTCCCAGCGCTTCAGGCCCGGCGGTTCGGGGGGCGGCGGATTGACCAGCCGCCATCCCAGCCGGATCAGGCTGAGAAACAGGACCGTGATCCCGACCGACTTGTGCAGCTGGAACACCGCGAAGCTTTCCGGTGTGGGCTTGCCGCCCATCCGCCAGGCCAGGCTCACCTGCAGCATGATCAACAGCGCGATCAGCCAGTGCAGCACGATGGCCACGGTGGCATAGCGGCCGGCCCGCGCGGTCTCGGTCATGTTGGCGCTCCCCAGGCCGGCCCTAGTTCTTCTCGAACTCGACTTCGAGGGTGAGGTCAATGTCGTCGCCGGCGTACTGGCTCACGTTGGTGACGCCGAAGTCGGAGCGCTTGATCCGTCCCTGCCCGGAAAAGCCCATCCGGGTCCCCAGCGGCGTGATCCCGTGTCCGACGCCGTTGAAGGTCACGTCGAGCGTGACCGACTTGGTCACGCCATGGAAGGTGAGGTCCCCGGTCAGCGTCCCCTTGCCGTCCGGGCCGCCGGCCAGGGCGGTCGAGACAAAGGTGATGGTGGGATATTTGTCGGCCTGGAAATAGCCGGCGATCTGTTTGTCGAAGGGCGGATTTCCGGTGTCGACGGACCTGGGATCGACCGTCACGGTGACCTTGGTCGCCTGCCAGTTGGCCGGATCGTAGGTGAAGGCGCCGTCTAGGCCATTGAACCGCAGAGTGAACCGCGAAAAGCCGCCCATGTGGGCGATCCTGGCGGTCAGGCTGGCGTGATGCCTGTCCAGCACATAGACGCCGGCCGGAACCTTCGCCGGGTCCTGGGTGGTGGGATTGGCCCGCGCCGCACCGCCGAGCGCGGTGGCGGCAAAGATGGCGGCGAACGCGAACATGCCGGCGACAGTGCGACTCATGGCTTCCACTCCCAGTGGTCCCGCGGAACAACTTTTGCGCCAATCATGCCCGAAAGACGGGCCGCCCAGGTATTCTATTCCGCGCGCCTCCCCTAGAAAGCGCCGACGACCCCTGCCTGGTGGAGCCAGACCATGACCTTCCGCGCGCCCGTCCGCGATCTCGCTTTCGCGCTCTCGACCGTCGGCCACGACGCCCTGATCGCGCGCGCCTTTCCCGAGCTTGACGCCGACACCGTCGCCGCCGTGCTGGAGGCCGCCGGGGCCTTTGCCACCGACGTGCTCGCGCCGCTCAATCGTATCGGCGACACCGAAGGCGCGCGCTACGCCAATGGCGCCGTCACCGCCGCGCCGGGGTTCGCCGCCGCCTATCGGGCCTTTGTCGCCGACGGCTGGAACTCGCTCTCCGCGGCGCCGGAACACGGCGGCCAAGGCCTCTCGAAGGCGATGGAACTGGCGGTGTTCGAGATGGTCCACGCCGCCAACATGGCGTTCGGCCTGTGCCCCATGCTCACCCAGGGGGCCATCGAGGCCCTCGACCTGCACGGAACCGAACGTCAGAAGCGCCTGGTGCTGCCCAAGCTGGTGTCCGGCGAATGGCCCGGGGCGATGGTGCTGACCGAGTCGCAGGCCGGCTCGGACCTTGGCCAGTTGACCACCCGCGCCGACCCCGACGGCGCCGGCGGCTACCGGCTCACCGGCCAGAAGATCTTCATCACCTGGGGCGACCACGACGCGGCCGACAACATCTGCCACCTGGTGCTGGCCCGCACGCCCGACGCACCGCCGGGGGTCAAGGGCATCAGCCTGTTCCTGACCAGCAAATATGCGGTGAACGACGACGGGTCGCTGGGCGCGCGTAACGATTTCCGCGCCGGCTCCATCGAGCACAAGCTGGGCATCCACGGCTCGCCCACCTGCGTCATGCTCTATGAGGGCGCGAAGGCCGAACTGGTCGGCGAACTGGGCCAGGGTCTGCCGCACATGTTCGTCATGATGAACGCCGCGCGGCTGCAGGTGGGTGTCCAGGGCGTGGCGATCGCCGAGCGGGCCTTCCAGCAGGCGCTGGCCTTCAGCCAGGAACGCAGGCAGGGCCGCACCGCCTGGGAGGCGGACGGCGCGATCTATGGCCACCCGGACGTCCGCCGCACGCTGATGCTGATGAAGGCCAGGATCGAGGCGGCCCGCGCCATCTGCCTGACCACGGGGGTGCTTTGCGACCTCGGCCACCTTGCCGACACCGAAGCGGAACGCGCCGCCGCCAAGGCCCGCGCCGAGCTGCTGACCCCCATCGCCAAGGCCTGGTCCACCGACATGGGCGTCGAGGTCGCCTCGATGGGCGTGCAGATCCACGGCGGCATGGGCTTCATTGAGGAAACCGGCGCGGCCCAGCACTATCGCGACGCCCGCATCGCCCCGATCTATGAGGGCACGAACGGCATCCAGGCCATCGACCTGGTCGGCCGCAAGCTGCGCGCCGGCGACGGCGCGGCGATGCAGAGCCTGTGCGCGGACCTGGCGCGGACCGCCGAGGCCCTGGCGGCGGTCCCCGACCTGGCTCCGGTCGGTCGCCGGCTCGCCGCCGGCATCCTGGCGCTGGAGCGGGCCACCGACTGGCTGCTGGCCAATGGCGGAACCGCCAGCCTGGCCGCCGCCACCCCCTATCTGAAGCTGGCCGGCGACGTCATCGGCGGGGCCGTGCTGGGCCGCCAGGCGCTGGCCGCGACCGCCAGCCCCAGGTTCTCCGACGATCCCTGGCTGCGGAGCAAGGCCGCGCTGGCCCGAGTCTATGCGAGCCAGGTGCTGGCCCAGGCCCCCGGCCTCGCCGAGGGCCTAATGGAAGGCTGCGACGACCTGGAGGCTACCGGCGCTGCGGCGCTGGCGGGCTAAGCTGAAGACCGAGCACTCCACGGAGTTCTCCGCACCTCTTGACTTCGCGGTCTCCAGATGTTCTTGTATTGTTCTATCTCCCCCGCGCAGCGGCGGGAGGGGGACCGCCCGCC
>JANXXA010000047.1 GCA_025350885.1 Phenylobacterium sp. | reverse complement strand
CCGAGCAGGACGTCTCCCAGCAGGAACTGCGGGACCTCAGCGCCAATCTCACCGGCGACCTGATTGACCTACCGGCCGGACCTCTGTCCTTCGCCGTGGGCCTTGAACACCGGGTGACCGAAGGGTTTTTCCAGCCCGATCCCATCGTCGCCGCAGGCCTTTCCTCGGATATTCCGGCCCAGCCGGCCAGCGGTTCGATCACCGTCAAAGAGGCGTATGGCGAGCTGCGCATCCCGCTGATCAAGGACGCGCCGTTCTTCTACCGGCTCGACGCCTCGGTGGCCGGGCGCTGGTTCGACTATTCAACCTCGGGGACGGATTCCACCTACAAGGCCGGCCTGAACTGGCGGCCCACCGCGGAAATCCTGTTCAGGGGGTCCTGGGGGCAGGGCTTCCGCGCTCCTTCGATCGGCGAGCTGTTCGGCTCGGCATCGCGGTTCGACCAGGAAGTCACCGATCCCTGCTCGGACTTCCTCGGCCTGAGCGGCGGCAAGGCGGCCAGCGCGGCCGTGCGCGCCAACTGCATTGCCCGCGGCGTCCCGGCCAGCGGCAGCTATGTCCAGCTCAATCCGCAGCTTCCGGTGATCACCAGCGGCAACAAGAAGCTCAGCCCCGAAACCAGCGAAAGCTGGAACGCCAGCGGGGTCTGGGAGCCTAAATTCCTGCGCGACGCCGGCTGGGCGAGCGGCGGCTCTATCGAACTGGCCTATTCGGAGATCAAGCTCGACGCCGCTATCCAGGCGTTGAGCGGCCAGACCCTGCTCGACCGCTGCGCCCAGACCGCCGACCCCCTGTCCTGCGCCACGATCACCCGCACGGCATCGGGGGTGGTGTCCAGCATCGCCAACCCGCTGATCAACATCGGGGGAATCAAGACCCGGGCCATCGACCTGAACCTGATCTGGACGTCGCCGGAGTGGTCGTTCGGGCGCTTTGCCCTGCATTCGAACACCACGCGGCTACTAGAGTTCACCGAGCTTCAGCCGACCTCCACCGGCCTGCAGCCGATCAAGCGCGAAGGCACCGAGCGCGGCAGCCCCGACCAGGCCTATCCCAAGACCAAGTCCAACCTCTCTGTCGACTGGGACAAGGCGGAGTTCGGCGCCACGGCAACGTTGCGGTACATCTCGGCGGTCGAGGAATCCGGCGCCGCCAACCGACTGGACGCGCGCACCTATGTCGACGCCCAGTTCCGCTGGAGCCCCAGCTTCCTGATGGAGGGGCTTCGCTTCGCGGTCGGCGTCAACAACCTGTTCGACAAGGACCCGCCGGGCTGCATCTCCTGCGGCCTGAACAACTACGACCCCAACGCCTATGACGCGCCGGGACGGCTCGTCTACCTGCGGTTCAGCTACAGTCAGTAGCCTGCAACCACGGCCGTTGCGCCGGTTATCCGTGACCTGACCTCACGGACAACCGGCGCAGATGTCGATTACGTCAGGGCTTCCGCGCGCCTATATCCCTCGCTTGTAGCTTGTGAGCTGAGGTCACATGGCCAAACGTAGCCAATTGCCGTTGACCGCCCTGCGGGCGTTCGAGGCGTTTGCCCGCCTGGGAAAGATGAGTCTGGCGGCCGACGAACTGTGCGTCACTCACGGCGCGGTCAGCCGTCAGGTCCGCGGCCTCGAGGCGCTCAGCGGGGTCAAGCTGACGCAAGGGCCGCGCAACGCCCTGAAGCTCACCGACGCGGGCGATCGCATGGCCCGCGCGCTCGGCCGCACCTTCGACGAGCTGGAGGAGACCTTCCGCGAGGTGCGCGCCGGCGCCGAGCGCGAACTGCACATCTCCTGCGTGGGCACCCTGGCGATGAAGTGGCTGATCCCGCGCCTCTCCGGCTTTCACGCCCTGCATCCGGACCTGTCCATCCGGGTCACCGAGGCCTACGGACCGGTGGACTTTACCCGCGAGCCGTTCGACGCCGCCATCCGCCTGGCCGAGACGGTCACCGGCGCGGACCTCACCACCACGCCGTTCCTCGACAACTTCCACGGGCCGGTGGCGGCGCCGGCCCTGGTTGAGTCCGGCCGGCTTAACGGCGGCCGGCTGGATCTCGCCCGGACCGCGCGCCTGCACACCCGCCCGCACCGGCAGGCCTGGGCGGAGTGGTCGGACCACGCCGGCGTCCCGGTGCCGGAAGCGCGCGAGAACCGCGAGTACGAGCACCTGTTCTACATGCTGGAAGCCGCCGTCGCGGGCCAGGGCGTCGGCCTCTCGCCGTGGATCTACGTCGCCAACGACATCGCCGCCGGCCGGCTGAGCGCACCGTTCGGCTTCACGCCCACGCCGGCGAAGTTTCACCTGATCCTGCCGGGCGCGCCGCCCAAGCGCGGCCTGAAAGCCTTCCGCGAATGGCTGATCGCAGAAGCCGCCACCGCGCCGACCCCGCCGCAGCTGGTGACAGCGACCGCCGCCCTTTGAGCGCTCAGACTGCCGAAGGATCGCGGCATTCGGACTTGTGTTGATTTCGCCCCATTGGCCTGGGGTCGCAGCGCTCCGATCTTCCTGGAAACTGGAGATCGCTATGCCGTTCATCGTATCCGCCCTGCCCGCCGCCCCGTTCCAGCCGCTGTTCGGCCTCTCCGACGCAGCTCTGGCCACGCGCGGCGCCGTGCGGCGCATCGTCGACGCCAAGCCCGGCTTCCCCTGCCGCGTCAGTCTCCAGGACGCTGAACCCGGCGAGACTGTGCTGCTGCTTAACTACGAACACCAGCCCGCCGACACCCCGTTCCGGGCAAGCCACGCGATCTATGTGCGCGAAGGCCAGGCGGCGGCGGAATTGAGCGAGAACGAGATCCCGACCCTGTTCCGCCATCGGGTGATGTCGCTGCGCGCCTTCAGTGACGAAGGCATGATGCTGGCCGCCGAGGTTGCACCTGGCGCAGAACTCGAGGTTGCCGTCGAGCGCCTGCTGGCCACGCCGCAGGTCGCCTACCTGCACGCCCACTACGCCGCCATGGGTTGCTACGCCGCCCGGATCGACCGGCCTGACGCACGGCCTGCTGCCAGCATGATGTCAGCAGCGTCCGGCTGACCTCGCGCCATCGCCGCTTTGTTCGCACTATGTTCCTGTGTTATCTCTGAGTCTCGGCATTACATTGGGGGTGGCCCCGGGCAACCGCCTACGGCGCCGAGGGTTCCTGGGACAGCATGGCCGAACAGCTGAATTTCATTCGTGTGCGCGGCGCACGCGAACACAATCTGCAGAACGTCAGCGTGGATATCCCGCGCGGCGAGCTGGTGGTGCTGACCGGCCTGTCGGGCTCGGGCAAGAGTTCGCTGGCCTTCGACACCATCTATGCTGAGGGCCAGCGGCGCTATGTCGAGAGCCTGTCGTCCTATGCGCGCCAGTTCCTGGAGCTGATGAGCAAACCCGACGTCGATCTGATCGAGGGCCTGTCGCCGACGATCTCCATCGAGCAGAAGACCACCAGCCGCAACCCGCGCTCGACCGTCGGCACGGTGACCGAGATCCATGATTACATGCGCCTGCTCTGGGCCCGCGTCGGCGTGCCCTATTCGCCGGCCACCGGCCTGCCGATCGAGAGCCAGACCGTCTCGATGATGGTCGACAAGCTGACCGCGCTCCCCGAAGGCGAGCGGCTCTACCTGCTGGCCCCCGTCGTGCGCGGCCGCAAGGGCGAGTACAGGAAGGAGATCGCCGAATGGCAGAAGGCTGGCTTCCAGCGGCTGAAGATCGACGGCGAATTCTTCCCCATCGAGGACGCGCCGATCCTCGACAAGAAGTTCAAGCACGACATCGACATCGTCGTCGATCGCCTGGTCACCAAGGCCGGTCAGGAGACCCGCTACGCCGACTCGATCGAGACCGCGCTGAAGCTGGCCGACGGCATCGCGGTGGCCGAATGGGCCGACAAGCCGGAAGGCGAGGAAGAGCCCCGCCGCCTGTTGTTCTCCGAGAAGTTTGCCTGCCCGGTCTCCGGTTTCACCATCAGCGAGATCGAGCCCCGGCTGTTCTCGTTCAACAACCCCTACGGCGCCTGCCCGGTCTGCGACGGCCTGGGCATGAAGCTGGCGTTCGACGCCGACCGGGTGGTCCCCGACAAGGACAAGACCCTGCACAAGGGCGCGATCTCGCCCTGGGCCAAGGGTCCCTCGCCGCTCTACACCCAGACCCTGCAGGCCCTGGCGCGGCACTACGAGTTCTCGATGGACACCCCGTTCTGGAAGCTGCCGGATGAGGCGAAGAAGGTCGTCCTGCACGGCTCCGGCGGCGAAAAGATCCGCTTCATCTATGACGACAACGCCCGCAAATACGAGGTCAACAAGACCTTCGAGGGCGTGCTGCCGAACCTCGAGCGCCGCTGGCGCGAGACCGACTCATCGTGGGTCCGCGAGGAACTGGGCCGCTATCAGTCCGAGACGCCGTGCGAGGCCTGCGACGGCTATCGCCTGAAGCCGGAGGCCCTGGCGGTCAAGATCGCCGGCCAGCACGTCGGCCAGGTCAGCCACCTGTCGATCCGCCACGCCAAGGAGTGGTTCGAGGGCCTGGAGCCCCTGCTCACCGAAAAACAGATGGAGATCGCCCGGCGGATCCTGAAAGAGATCGTCGACCGGCTGCGGTTCCTGGTCAACGTCGGCCTGGACTACCTCGACCTGTCACGGGCCTCGGGCACGCTCAGCGGCGGCGAGAGCCAGCGCATCCGGCTGGCCAGCCAGATCGGCTCGGGCCTGACCGGGGTGCTCTACGTCCTCGACGAGCCCTCCATCGGCCTGCACCAGCGTGACAACG
>JANXXA010000043.1 GCA_025350885.1 Phenylobacterium sp. | reverse complement strand
TCAGGCTTTCCTGCGGCACGTCGCCATCGGGCGTTCCGGTGCCGCCGATGTCGATCCGGTTCAGAGTGGTGACCGCCACCTTCTCGACGTGCTCGAACGGTATCGGAAGATGGTAGCGCAGGCCCGGCGCCTCGGAGCGGGAATAGGCGCCGAAGGTGGTCACCACCGCCTGTTCGTTGGGCTGCACGATGTAAAAGCCCGAGGCCGCCCACAGCGCAAAGCCGACGCCGGCGATGGCCGCGACCGCGCCAGGACGCACGCCATGGCCTGGGCCACGACCGCCGAACATGTCGTTCAGCCTTTGGCGAAGCTGTTCAAGTCCGGCGCCCAGGTCAGGGCCGCCGGGCGATCTGGGTCCGCGTGGACCGCCCCCCTGGGGGCGTTTCTGTGGAGACTCCTTGCGGCCGCCGTCGTCGCCCGGAGGCGTGCCCCAGGGGCCGGGATTTGCGTTGTCGTTCCAGGGCATCTGCCGGGTTGGTCTTTGCTTGAAAACGGGTTGTTGTCGATCCAGGCGCAGCGGCCGTGTAGACCGGCGCAGTCCACCGGATATGCGACCCCATGCGGGTCAAAGCAAGCTCAAGGCGTCATGAACACTCCCTCCCTTTCCACGACCCCGCCCGAACGGGCGGCCATTCTGGCCGCGCTCGACGCCGTTGCCGACCCGAAGTCGGGGCTGGGCCTGACCGCCGCGGGCCTGGTGCGTGGCCTGGTGATCCGCGGCGGGCGGGTGGCGTTCATGCTGGAGGTCCCCGCCGCCGACACCGGATTGTACGCCTCCGTCCGCGACGCCGCCGAACGTGCGCTGGCCGCCGTGGCCGGTGTCGAGGCCGCTCAGGTGGTGCTGACCGCCGAGACCACCGCGCCGCAGCTGAAGGTCTCGCCGCGCCGCGCGGCGCGGGTGCAGGAGGATCCACAGGCCAGGCTATCGCCGATGGCCGAGGCGGTGCGTCCGGCCTTCGTCGGCAAGGTGATCGCCATCGCCAGCGGCAAGGGCGGGGTCGGCAAGTCGACCGTGGCGGTGAATCTGGCGGCGGCTTTCGTTCATCTCGGCCTGAAGGCGGGCCTGCTGGACGCCGACATCTATGGCCCGTCGGCGCCGCACATGATGGGGATCAAGGACGAGCCGGAGTTCGACGCTGAAAAACGGCTGATCCCGCTGCTGGCCTGGGGCGTCAAGGTGATGTCGATCGGCTTCATCGTCGAGGACGGGGCGGCCAACATCTGGCGCGGGCCGATGGCGTCGTCGGCGCTCAGAACCCTGATCAACAGCGTCTGGGGTACGCGGGAAGACCCGTTGGACGTTCTGGTCATCGACCTGCCGCCGGGCACCGGCGACATCCAGCTCACCCTCGTCCAGCGCCTCCAACTTGACGGGGTGGTGATCGTCTCGACGCCGCAGGAGATCGCGCTGATCGACGCGCGCCGCGCGGCCACCATGTTCCGCAAGACCGGCGCGTCGATCCTGGGCGTGGTGGAGAACATGGCCTGGTTCGCCGACCCGGCGACGGGCGCACGCATCCCGATCTTCGGCGAGGGCGGCGCGGCCCGGGAGGCTCAGGCGCTGGGCGCGCCGCTGCTGGGGCAGATTCCGATCGAGGTGGCGCTGCGCCAATCCGGCGACGAGGGCGCGCCGCTGGTCGCCACGGCGCCCGAAAGCGCCGCGGCCCAGGTGTTCATCGAAATGGCCAGGCGGCTGGCCTGAGGCGCTTACTCCGCCGCAGCAGTCTCGCCAGGCCCCAAAAGACTTTCCGCGCCGGCCAATTCGTCGAGCTTGTCCCGGATTTCGCTCTGCCGCTTGGCGTCGAGCTTGTAGCCGATCAGGCAGGCGGAGCCAATAATCACCAGGATGATCGGGGCGAAGACGTAGCACATGTTCAGCCCGCGGATGGCCTCGGGCGTGTTGTGCGCGCCCGGCTTGGCGACGAAGCCCACCAGGTCAAGGATGGGGTAGATGATCGTCACCGCCAGTGAGGACCCCAGTTTCTGGGTGAGGGTCACCAGCGCATAGAGGACTCCCGACCGCTCATGGCCGGTCTGCAGGCGCACCTCGTCGGCGACGTCGGCCACCATGGCCCGGATGAGCACGATGAACGCCGATCCGCAGAAGCCGACGGAGAACATGCTGAGGAAGGTCGGCCAGAACAGCCCGGCCGGCACGAGCATCAGGATGGTCTGGGTCACGGCATAGCCAAGGCCCGCGATCTGCACGGTCCGGTGCTTTCCAAGCTTTTGGGCGACGCGCGCCCAGAACGGCGCGCCGAGGATCCCGGCGGCCCCATAGGGGATCAGCAGCAGGCTGACGTCACCCAGGGCGAACTGTTTGGATTCATGAAAAAAGAACAGATATATCGGCGCGCTGGCGCCGGGTCCCAGGATCAGGAACAGATCGGCCCCCAGCAGACGCAACATCGACTTGTTGGTGAAGACGGCGAGATAGTCCTTCAGCGTCGCCCGTGCCTTGCCCGCGACCGACGGCGTGCGTTCCGGGGTCGCAAGCGTCGCGGCGAGGACGGCGACCGTAGCCACGGCCATGATGATCCAGCCGATGGTCGGAATGCTGGCCGGGTCGGCGGGCCGGATACGGCCATGGGTCAGCAGCGGGGTCGCCTGTAGCAGGGCGGAGCCCGCGACGCCCACGCCCAGCATCCAACCGAACATCCGCGAGCGCTCGTTGTAGCTGCCGCTGATCGAGGCCGCCCAGGCCGAGTGGCCCAGCACCAGCATGGAATAGGCGACATAGAGCAGGATGTACCAGGTGAAGAGGTAGGCCGTATCGGGATGAACCGGCGGGTTGAACACCTTGTAGACGGCCACCCACAGGACCGGCAGACCGGCAAGGTACCATGGTCGGTAGCGGCCTATCGGCGTGCGGGTGTTGTCCATCAGCCAGCCCAGAGCCAGATCGACCCCGAGGTCGGCTAGCCTGAGCGCCCCGATTGTGAGCCCGATGGCGGTCAGGGAGATGCCCATCTTGCCCGCGTAGAACGGCGGAAGGTAGGTGCTGAGCATGCCGATCAGCATGTAGGCGGGGATGCTGCCCAAGGAAAAAGCGAGCAATCGGGGCGTGGAAAGTCGACCCCCCCGGGCCGCGGAGGCTGAAGTCACAAGGCGTCTCCCAAAAATTACTAGGTCGCCCTCTTATGGGGCGCTTATGCCGACAAGGAAGCTTGCGGACGGCCCGTGCGCAAGAGCTTTCCCGTTTAGGCGATCAGACTTCGCTTCCGGTGAGGGCGGCGGCCAATGTGGCTTCGGCCTCCAGAGCGTCGCGCGCGTCAAGGTCACGGCGGATCTCGGCGTGGCGCTCAGCCGAGAGGCGATAGCCGATGAAGCAAGCGCCGCCCAACATCACGAAGATGATCGGGCCCCAGGCATAGGCCAGCTCCAGGCCGCGGATCTGGTCGGGCCCGTTCGCCGCGCCCTCGCTGGGATTGTAGCCCACCACGCCCAGCACCCAGAAGGTCAGCGTGATGGCCAGCGCGCTGGCTGCCTTGGTGGTGGCGCTGGTCAGGGCGTAGAGCAGGCCGATCTCGTGGCGACCCTTCTCCAGTCGGATCTCATCGCCGATGTCAGCGGTGATCGAGCGGATCATCACCACCGTGCCGGCGGCCAGCGCGCCGGCGAGCAGCATGGCCGGGGCGGCGATGGCGAAGCTGGCCTTGGGCGAGATGAAGATGATGATCAGCATCAGCGAATAGCCGGTCGTGGTCACCGCCAGCGCGCGATGCTTGCTGATCCGGTTGGCCAGCCAGGCGGTCGCCGGCGCGCCGAGCAGGGCGGCTGCGATATAGATCACCAGCAGCAGATTCGCCGCCGTCGTGGTGAAGCCTCGGCTATCCTTGAAGAAGAACAGGTAGAGCGCCGCCATCCAGCCGGGGCCCAGCGTCACCAGAAAGTCGGCGGCGACTAGGCGCAGGATGTTCGGACGGACCAGCAGGGCGGCGTAGTCGGCCAGCCGGAAGTTGTGCGCCGTCGCCAGCTTGTTCAGCGGCTCGGGCGTGGGCAGCGCCGCGATGACGATGGCGACCGGCGCCAGGCCGAACAGGAACCAGCCCACCGCCTGAACGCCTTGCGCGTCCGTACCGTGCTGTTGCGCCACGACGATGGGGATCACCAGTATGGCCACCGAGCCCAGCGTTCCCAGCCCCGCCATCGCGCCGAAGATCCGCGACCGCTGGCTGTAGGTCGCCGCCAGCGTCGAGGCCCAGGAATTGGCCGCCAGCAGCAGCAGCGACATGCCCAGGTACATGATCAGCAACCAGATCAGCAGATAGCCGCCGCCAGCGCCCACAGGCGCCTGATAGAGTTTGTGGATCGCCAGCATCAGCACCGGCGCGCCCAGCAGCATCCAGGGCCGATAGCGGCCGATCCGCGAGCGGGTGCGGTCCATCAAGAGGCCCAGCGCCGGGTCGAGCGGGATGTCGATCAGCCGCACCAGCCCGAAAATCCCGCCCACCGCCAGGCCCAGGCCGATGTGGCCGGCGAAGAAGCGCGGCACCTGCACGGCCACCGAGGTCGTCAGGGCTGAGTAGGGCAGGTAGGCGCAGGCGAACGTAAGAACCGAAAGCAGCGACAGCTGTCCGGCGGGCGGACCCTTGGTCTGCGACAAATCCGGTACCTCCACGCCGCGTTGCGCCTCTGGCGGGCGCGCTCAAGCCAAGGATAGGCTTGAGGCCCCGATCAAGGGCAAGTGGATTCGGCGTAATGCCGGTCTCAGCCGCCCTGCATCTTGCGGAACACCTTGCCGGACTGCTCGCCGCCGGCGTTGTAGGGCTGCTGGCCGGCCGGGTCGGTGATCCGCGCCCAGTTGTCGCGCACTTCCTCGACCGACAGGCCGCCCTCGCCCAGATAGACGCCCTCGGTCTCGACGATATGGGCCAGCGCGAACACGCCCGCGCCGGCGGTCAGGATGCAGCCGGTGGGCGCCTCTTCGGAGCACAGGAACACCACGCCGGGGGTCACGTATTCCGGCTTCAGCTTGGCGAGGATTTCCGGCGGCATCAGGTTCTCGGTCATCCGGGTGGCGGCGACCGGGGCGATGGCGTTGACGTGAATGTTGTTTTTCTGGCCCTCCAGCTTCAGCGTGTTCATGAAGCCGATGATGCCCAGCTTGGCCGCGCCATAGTTCGACTGGCCGAAATTGCCGTAGAGCCCGGACGAGGACGTCGTGCAGACGATGCGGCCGTAGTTCTGCTCCTTCATGATCTCCCAGACCGCCTTGGCCGGCTTGACGGTGCCCATCAGGTGGACGCCCAGCACGAACTCGAAGTCGGCGATCTCCATCTTGGAGAAAGACTTGTCACGCAGCACGCCGGCGTTGGCGACCAGCACGTCGACGCGGCCCCAGGCGTCCATGGCGTGCTTGACCATCAGCGCCACGCCGGCGTCGTCGGTGACCGACGAGCCGTTGGCGATCGCCTCGCCGCCCATCGCCTTGATCTCGTCCACCACGGCGTTGGCCGCGTCGGACCCGCCGCCGGACCCGTCCATCGAGCCGCCCAGATCGTTGACCACCACCCGCGCGCCACGCCGGGCGAGCTCCAGGGCGTGCTGGCGGCCCAGGCCACCGCCGGCGCCGGTGACGATGGCCACCTTGCCGTCGAAACGAAGGTCCGCCATGGGGAAATCCTCTCTGCGCGCGCTGCCGAATTCGGCGGGCCTTGTGCGGGGTGAGGTCGGGCGCGTCAAGGCGGAGCATCCCTCCTCTTCAGGGGAGGGACAGATCGCGAAGCGATCAGGGTGGGGGAGTCGCGTTCAAGCGTCAGACTCTCAGCTTGACCATGAAACCCCCACCCGTCCGAGGCTTCGCCTCGTCCACCCTCCCCTGAAGAGGAGGGATGGGGCGTTGGCGCTACCCCACTGCCGCGGCGGTCAGCGCCTGGGCCTGCTGCTGAGTGCGCAGGAACTTCACCAGGACCCGCTGGCCGATCAGGAAGGGCGCGCCTTGGGTGGCCACCACCACCTCGACCACCCGTTCGTCGCTGCGCTCGGTGGGGTCGTCGGATTGCAGCTTGCGGGCGCCGA